>JAAYMP010000245.1 GCA_012521315.1 Bacillota bacterium | reverse complement strand
GATTTACGTGTCTTTAGCAGTGGCGTTTATCGCGTCCATTTTACTGACTCCGCTCGTTAAGCGCTTAGCGTTTCGTATAGGTGCAGTAGACGCACCCAACTATCGGAAAGTACATCAGAAAATAATGCCTAGATTAGGCGGTTTAGCAATTTTCTTATCGTTTTTAATTGGACTAGCAATCTTGAGGCCAGAAAGCCCACGTTATGAAGATCCATTAATGCCACTAGCCCTCATTTTAGGGGCATTCGTCATTGTAATTACGGGTATTTTAGATGATATGTTTGAAATTTCTGCAAAAGCTAAATTATTGGGGCAATTTGTTGCCGCTTTAATTGTGATTTTTGTTGGTGGTGTGCAAATTGATTTTATCAACTTACCATTTGATAATGGAATAATCGATTTTGGATGGTTAAGTATTCCGTTAACGCTTTTATGGATTATCGGAATTACCAATGCCGTTAACTTAATTGATGGTTTAGATGGACTTGCTGCGGGTGTTTCAACAATTGGACTTATTACCCTTGCAACGATGGCCTTTATTATGGGGAACGGATTTGTTCTTGCTGTCGCAGCAATTTTAGCTTGTAGTATCCTTGGATTTTTATTCTTTAATTTTCACCCAGCTAAAATTTTCATGGGTGACACGGGAGCTCTATTTTTAGGATTCATGATTGCAGTATTGTCACTGTTAGGATTCAAGAACTTAACGTTCGTATCCTTTATCGTTCCTGTTGTAATGTTAGGGATTCCGATTTCAGATACGTTCTTTGCCATTATTCGTCGCATGCGCAATAAGCAAAAATGGTCAGATCCAGACAAATCTCACTTACACCACTGTATTTTGAACATGGGATTCTCCCATCGCCAAACAGTATTAATTATTTATGCGATTGCTGCTATGTTCGGAATCGCTGCCATTATTTTCTCCATGGCAAAACTGTGGGGCGCAATTTTACTAGTGATTGTCATTTTAGTGGCCATTGAATTATTCGTAGAAATCATAGGACTCGCGGGCAAAAACTACCGCCCACTTATAAATTTAGTCAAAATGTTAAACAAGTAAATGGATTTTAAGGTAAGATTTTTTGATTAGGGAAGTTCAAAGGGCATCCCTGTAAAACGAAATCTATCTGTATAGTATTAGAATAAAAGAAAATATGTGACTGATATCAAAACCGTTACTTTGAGGAGTAGCGGTTTTTTGTTTTGGAGGATGGGATTGGGGAGTTGAGGTTCGTATTGGGGTGCCAAGTGCACAAGCTGGGCTGTTAAGTGCACAAGTTGGGCCCGTAAGTGCACAAGCTGAGGCGCTAAGTGCACAAGCGGGTTGTCTAAGTGCACAAGTTGGGCCCGTAAGTGCACAAGCGGAGTGTCTAAGTGCACAAGCGGAGTGTCTAAGTGCACAAGCTGAGCCTCTAAGCGCACAAGCTGATGTTCTAAGTGCACAAGTTGATGCTCCAAGTGCCCAAGCCAGTCCCATTAATGCAAAGGCCTACACCATTCCATCAAATTCTCCTTCAAATCAATCGTGCCTCCATGTGTACAAACTTCTAAATCCAATCCCCTATACAAAAAAACAGGCACAAACGAATTTGTGCCTGCATAGAAAAATTAGAATCTTTTATTATGAATGCTAGATTAGAAAGAATTATTTTAGACGCCAAAGGGTGATGTTTTCGTTTGAGAGGCGTTCGATTTTTTGTTGGAGCATTCGCTTTTTTAATTCTCTTTCAGCCTCTTGCTCAGAGATGGAATAAATTTCGGCGACTTCTTTCGTCGTCAG
>JAAYMP010000041.1 GCA_012521315.1 Bacillota bacterium | reverse complement strand
TAGCCAGCTCGGTCCGGAGGTCGCTGAGGCCCACCCTTTCCAACAAAGCCAGGGTTTTTTCCCGCATCCTCCGTTCTTCCCGCCGGTAGCCGGGGAGTTTAAAGACGGCTTCCAGGTAATTCGCCTTGAGATGGAGATGGTTGGCGATCAGGACATTTTCCATGACGGTTAAACCCTTGAACAATCTAATATTTTGAAAGGTTCTCGCGATCCCGGCCTTGGTAATCAGGTCCGGGCGCAGCCCTGTAATCTCCCGATCCATAAAGAAGACCCGTCCATTGGTGGGCTCGTAGACGCCGGTGATGATGTTAAAGACGGTGGTTTTCCCGGCCCCGTTCGGGCCAATCAAACCAACAATCTCTCCAGGGTCCACCTCCAGGCTAAAACCCTTGAGAGCGTCCAATCCGCCAAAGTACATGGTGACATCTTCGATCTTCAGGATACTCACCGGTCAACCCCCCCTTCGGCCGGCTCTTTTTTAAAGCCGCGCAAGCGCCGGAAAGCCTTGCTTGCCAGGAGCCGGTCCCAACTGAACTCGTTGGTCCCCATCAGGCCATGCCGGTAAAAAAGCACCACAAACATGAGCAAAGCGGAGAAAACAACCGAGCGCATCCCCACTTTCCCTTGGATCACCACAAATCCCAGGTTGATGGACTCGTCCAGGAAGCGCAGCACTTCGTTGGCGATGGTGACAATAAAGGCGGAGATGATCGAACCGGTAAGGCTGCCCATCCCACCCAGGACCACGATCAACAGAATGTTGAAGGTGAACATCGAGGAGAACATCTTGGGATCGATCGTCCCCAGCAGGTTCCCCAGGAGGCCCCCGCCAATCCCGGCAAAGAAAGCGCCGATCACAAAAGCAAGGGTTTTATGGCGGGCCAGATCAATCCCCATACTCTCGGCGGCGATCTCATCCTCCCGGATCGCCTTCAACGCCCGCCCGTAACTGCTATTGATCAGGGAGACCAGAAAGACCAGGGTAAAAGCGGCCGTGCCAAAACTCCACCATAAGTTGGTCAGCGCGGGAATCCCCTTCAATCCCAAAGCGCCGTTGGTAATCCGCTGGGTGTTGGTAAAGACCACCCGGATAATCTCGGCAAACCCCAAAGTCGCGATCGCCAGGTAATCGCCTTTGAGCCGCAGAACCGGCGCGGCAATCAAGGCGCCTACCACCGCCGCCAAAAGACCTCCGGCCAAAAGCGCCAGGGGGAACGCCAAATTGATCTGGTCGAGCGGCTTGACCAAAGGGGCCAGGTAGAAAATCTGCTTTTTCACCGCGGACGACATGGTCAAAAGAGCGGTGGTATAAGCGCCAACGGCCATAAAGCCCGCGTGTCCCAGCGAAAAGAGACCGGTAAACCCGTTGATCAGGTTCATACTCATGCCTAAAATTGCATAGATGGCACAGACGTTAAGAATCCGCACAATGTATAAATCAAAAAATTGCTCGGCGAAAGCAATAAACCCCAGCAATAAGAGGATAGCGCCTGCAGTCAAAACTCGGTTTCTGGTTTTTATCTCCATGCTCACACCTTCTCCGCTGTTTTCTCGCCTAAAATCCCGGTTGGTTTCGACATGAGAATCAGAATCAAGAGGATAAAGGCAAACGCATCCCGGTAGCCGGTGAGGTTGGGCAGGAAAGCGACCAGCATGATCTCGCCAATGCCGAGGATAAAACCGCCAATCACCGCCCCGGCAATATTGCCGATCCCACCGATGACCGCCGCAATAAAGCACTTAAGCCCGGGAACAACCCCCATCAACGGTTGGATCTGGGGAAACTTCATCCCCCACATAATCCCGCCCACCGCCGCCAGGAAAGAACCCAAACCAAAGGTAAGGGCGATGGTCTGGTTGATGTTGACCCCCATCACCTGGGCGATTTCCTGGTCCATGGAGACGGCCCGCATCGCCATGCCGGTTTTGGTTTTATTGATCAAATACACCAGGCCGAGCAGGGAGATAAAGGTCACGATCGGAATATAGAAGGTCAGCTTTTGGATGGCGACCGTGCCCACCTGTACCACGTCGGTGAAGATCGCGGGAGCGGGAAAAGGCTTGGGTACCCCGCCAAAGAGGACGATGGTCAGATTCTCCAGGAAAAAGGAGACCCCGATCGCAGAGATTAAAAGCGAAATTTTCGGCGCGCCACGGAGGGGCCGGTAAGCAACGGCTTCCACCCCCATGCCAAGGGCGGCAGTTAACACCAGCACCAGGGGGAAGGTGATAAACCACGGAATACCGAAGGTGGCAATTCCGAAAAACGCAAAGTAGGTGGCCATCATAAAAATATCGCCGTGGGCAAAGTTGATCAAGCGGAGAATCCCGTAGACCATGGTGTAGCCGATGGCAATCAAGGCGTATAAGCTACCTAGGGAGATCCCGTTGCTAAGGTGTTGGAGAAAGAGATCTAGCGTCATATAAACACCCCGATTTGTTTTTTCTATAAAGACCTGCCTCCCCCGGTGCCCCGGGGGAAGCAGGTCGTGGGATTGGCTTATTATTGCGGTTCAATCGTATCCAGGTAGGCGAACTTCCCGTCCTTGACCACTTTAATCACGGCGTTTTTGACCGCATCGCCGTTTTCATCAAGGGTAATAAACCCGGCGGCACCGGGGAAGTTCTTGGTCCGGGCGATCTCGTCGCGCAGCTTGACCCGGTCGGTCGTGCCCGCCCGCTTGATCGCGTCCAGAATCAGAATGTAGGCGTCGTAACCAAGGGCCGCCACCGCAGCCGGTTCTTTCTTGTACTCGGCCCGGTAAGCCTCGATAAATTTCGCCGATTCTTCGGTGATCGGGGTCTCGGTCGCAAAGAAGGTTGAGAAGACGGCGCCTTCCACCGCTTCTTTCCCGATATCCAGGAATTCCTGGGTCTCCCAGGTGTCCCCGCCGATGATGGGGCAGGTGATCCCCAGTTTCCGCGCCTGGCTGATGATCAAAGCCGATTCGGTGAAGTTACCGGGGGCAAAGATCACATCCGGGTTTTGGGCTTTGATGTTGGTCAACTGGGCGGAGAAGTCCTGGTCGCCGGTGTTGTAGTTGGCCACCGCCAAGATGCAGTTCTGGTCACCGGTTAGCTGTTTGAAACTGAACATAAAGAACTGGGCCAGGCCGACGGCATAGTCGTTGTTGACTTCCTGAATGATCGCCGCTTTTTTCGCCCCCAGCTTGCTGTAGGCGTAGTTAGCCATCACGGTACCCTGGAACGGATCGATGAAGCACACGCGGAAATAGTAATCGTTCCCGGCCGTCACCAGCGGGTTGGTACAAGAAGCACCAACCGTGGGCACCTTCCCTTGCCGGACAATATCCCCGGCCGCCATGGAGAGGGAACTGCCCCAACTCCCGATGATCGCCGTTACTTTTTCCTTTTCAACCAAACGGGCCGCGGCGGTGGCCGCCTCCACCTTGTCCGACTTGTTATCGGCAATGACCAGCTCCACCTTTTTCCCTAACACTTCCGGGTACAGCTTGTTGGCGAGTTTTACCCCTTCCACTTCCAGCTGTCCGCCGGCGGCGTTCGCCCCGGTAATCGGCTCAAACACACCGATCTTAATTACGTTGCTCTCTTTTTTGATGCAACCGGTAAACGCCGTAGCAACTAACAACATAAGAAGTAGAAAAACTATGTTCCTGCGTAGCAAGTTATCTCCTCCTTTTTTTAAAATTCAAATTTGCTAGGAACCGTCCATTATAATACTAAGACCTTTTCGTTATCTAGCATAAATATCCTCTCAAGATCATTAAATATTTTGTATCCAGGCCGCTTTTTGCCGGTCGTTACCTTACACCTGTCGTGATCCACGACCCAAGTTCCTTTCCCGGCCCTCTGGGGCCGGCGGCTTCCCTGACTGGGAACATTACGCATACGCCTGCTTGGCGGTTTTTTACCGCAAAGGCAGCTGTGGCACGTCCAGTGTTGAATTGTGCAATCAGGAATTGGTTATCCTGACCAACCCGGCCGCGACCGAGAATAACCCTCCACCGGCCATGCCGTCAATGGTCAGGTCGTACGCCTCCGCGCCCTCGACGGCGGCCGGTTCCGGGCGTCCTGATCAACCAGACCCTGCCGTACAAAAAATACACCCGGCTTTTGGCCGGGTGTATTCATGCAACATCCCTACAATTCATCATAATACGCTCCAAGCGTGCCAGATTTATTAATCGTATAAGTAACAGGATTGTTACTAGTCCATATTGAATCTCCTTCCCAACGCCAATAATGAAACACGTGCGCTTGTGTGTAAGGCGGGGCGGAAAATGTTACTCTTTCCCCTTTTTTATACAACCCGCTTGTCTCATAGACGGTATAAGAAGGAGCAGGAGATTGAGTAATTTTAAGAAAAGAAGAAGGAAAGACAGTACCGTCTGCACGATAAGCAATTGTATTGACTTTAACATATTCACCGATTACAACATTAATATTTAACTCAGTTTGAACGTTTTCGATTGTAATAGTTTGGGTCGCGTATCCATTATCAAGAGAAACGGGTGATAAACTGTAGCTACTGTAGCCATTGTAAGGTGATATTGAAACATTGTCCACTTTTAAATAGTAAGTTTGACCATTCTGTATATAATACCAGCCCAAGTTAATAACAAGGTCGCTTCCCACATTTATACTTGTCAGATAATCAGCCCAAACATGGTGGTCAGTCGCAGATTTATTAAAGCTGATCTGAACTTTATCTTTGAATTTAGCTGTAATGTTCATATCCTGATTTACCGTTATAAGATGAGATAAATTACTCCCGGAGAGAGAGCCACTCCATGAATCAAATAACCATCCCGGAGCCGGATTTGCCGAAACAGCTACCACATCTCCATAGCGGTAATAATCTTTCTCCGGCGCTAAAGTTACGGTTCCTCCCCCGATAATATTAACGTTTATGGTGTAAGTGCATTCTTTGAATACTGCAATAACCGTAGTGTCTTTTTGAAGTCTCAATGAAACAGTTGCCTCTGTCCCGGAAATATCCCCCTCCCAATGGTCAAAGTACCACCCTGGTTCGGGAATTGCCCTTATCGTTACTGTTTCTTCCGAAGTGTAATAAGGTTTAGAAGGCTCCTTTGTAATATGTCCCCGGCCTTCTGTAAAACGAGTTAAAACATAATAATAAAGAGGAGTTTTAAAGACAGCTTTTACATATTTATCTGAATCCATCGTAAAAGTTTTACTTGTGCTACTGCCAGCGGCGTCCCCCTCCCAATGGTCAAAGTACCAACCCGGTTTGGGAACTGCAAAAATAGTTACAGCCTCACCTTTAACATAATAATCTTTATCAGGATTTTTCGTAACTGATCCTTCACCAGATATATCTACGGAAAGAGAATAACAATCAGCTATATTGATAAATACGACTTCAAGTTTTGTATCTTCAAGGATCTGGATCGTTGCTGGATTAACATTAACGACCATCCCATTAATCTTATAATTTGGAAAAAACATAACCATCATGAGGAACTGCCGTAATTTTAACTTCTTCCCCTTTCCTATATCCGGATTTATTAGGTTCGGTAAGAAGATAGCCTTCGCCTACGATTTGGACTTTAAGCCGTAATTCTTTTTTGGGTCCACAGCCAGTCACAAACAATAACAAAAGAAAAGATAAACATAGTAAAAGAAACTTTTTCATTATTAACACCTCCTTTAACTTAATATATAAAACATGGTAGTGTATTTACGTCTACCATTAAGGAGGGAGCTTATAATGAAAAAGTTAAAAATTGACATATTTAATAAGTATAGTATTAAACTTTATATTTGTCTTTCCTGCTAACGAACTTAAGATCAGTGGGTATGTCTCGATGTTATTGGAAGATAATCAACGCGATAAACTCTAAAGGTTCAGAACCAATGTTCTTCAGGGCATGTCCTTCCCCGGCCCCTGTAAAGGTCAGATCGCCCGCCGTCACGGTGGCAATGGTCTCGTTATCGTTAAACTCACCGGTCCCGCTGAGAATATAATAGGCTTCGCCCTCGTTTTGGTGGACATGATACCCAATGGAACATCCGGGCGCCAACGTATTGTGGGCAAAGACCCGCCCTTTCCCGTACATCTCCTCCGGGCCGTTGAGCAGGTTCCGGATGGTGACCCCACCTTCACCTTGAAAAAGTTTTTCTTTAAACGTGACTGTCCTTTCATTACTGCGCCGAATCATTAGTGGTCCTCCTTTTGCTCGTTATTTAATGAATGCTTTGCATAGAAACCGAAAAAACTCTTCCTAAAACAGAAACCCGATTCCCAGCCGTCGCTTACCCCGCATGCGCGTTGAGCTCGTCAATTTTCGTTAGATACAGTTCATAATTCTCCCGGTCGAAGCAGACAAAGTAAACCTTTTTAATCTGTTGATTCTCCTGCAAGAAAGCAGCCACGGTCTGGAGGGCAATTTCGGCGGCCAGTTCCTTCGGAAAGCGGTAAACGCCGGTACTGATGTTGGGAAAGGCGATGGTCTTCACCGCGTTCTGCACCGCCAGCGCCAGGCTGTTCCGGTAGCAATTGGCCAGCAGCCGTGATTCATCCTTTTCTCCGCCGCGCCAGACCGGTCCCACGGTGTGGATCACATATTTCGCCGGCAACCGTCCCGCCGTGGTGATCACCGCTTCCCCGGTGGGACAACCCCCTTGCTTCTCCCGGATCTTTTGGCATTCGGCCAGGATTGCCGGTCCACCCGCCCGGTGGATCGCCCCGTCCACTCCGCCGCCCCCCAAGAGGCTGCTGTTGGCGGCGTTGACAATGGCGTCGACTTCGACTTTGGTAATGTCGCCGTGGATAACCTCCACCCGTTCGTCATTGCGTAGCTTTGCCATCCTTGTTCCCCCCTTGATCTTGCCCAGTCCGGCATGGACCTTCGACCCCAAACAAACAACCGGGAAGGTAAAAAAGCGGTGTTGGTTTAACCCTTTAATTTTATATTATATTTAAGCCGATGGCAACTTATAGCTACGGCAACCAAAATCTTCCCTCGCGATTAAAGTACTAATCCAGCCCTAAATATGCGTCGATCTCCGCCGAGGCTTGGCGCGCCGTCTCCAGGGATTCGCCCGGTTCCTCGCGGTAATCCTTGATGATATTCTCGGTGCCGGAGGCCCGTTTCAAAACCCAGACGCCGCCGGTTAAAACCACTTTAATGCCATCCCCGATCACCAGGCGCTCGATCGTCCGTCCCGCCACTTTCTTCCCGTAAAGCAGCGCTTTTACCTGGTTCGGGTCGGCCGCCAGTTGCGTTAACCGCGCTTTCTGCTCCGGCCGGGCCGGCTGGTCCTCCCGCTCATACCGGTAAGGGCCGTACTCCTTCTCCAGTTCCCGGTAGAGGGTGCCAATATCTTTGCCGGTGGCGGCGATGACTTCCATCATCAAGAGGACCGCGGCGATCCCGTCCTTCTCCGTCACCCAGGGGCGGCCGTCCCGACGCGGGAAGGAAACCCCGGCGCTCTCCTCACCGGCCAAGACGTATTTACCGGCCCGCAACCCCGCCACATAGTGTTTAAAGCCAACATTGACCTCATAGGCCGGACGGCCGTAACGGGCCGCAATCCGGTCCAGCAGATGCGTCGTACCAATGGTCCGCCCGACCCCCATCGCCGCCGGAAAGTTCCGGTGGGCGGCCAAATAGTCGAAGAGGACACAGAGCACATGGTTGGGGGTCAGGATCCCGGTCCCGTCCTCGCCTCCGAACCGGTCCGCGTCATTGTCATTGGCCCCGACCAAGGGGACCTGCAGTTTTTCCCGGATCCCCCGCACCGCCATCATCACATAGGGGGAGGAGGGGTCCCCGCGGAGCTTGCCGTCCCAGTCGTAGGTCCGGTGGGAAGAAGTGGGATCCGGCTCCGCCAGGACTACTTCGATCCGGGTCCCGTACATTGCGTTGACCGCTTCGTAATAGCCATGGGCCGATCCGCCCAGGGGGGTAACGGCAAAACGCTCCTTTTTAATCAGTTCCATATCAACCACGTCCCCCAGATCCCGGACGTAGGGGGTGATCAGGTCGATCTCCTCGACCAGTCCCTTTTCCACCGCCGTTTGATAGGGCAGGCTTTTGATCTCGTCGGGATGCTCGAGGTAGTAGTTGCCTTTTTCATCAATGGGCGCGGTCCTGGTATTGGGCCCGCCGTCCAAGCCGTTACTCTTATACCCCGCATCCTCCGGAGGGTTATGGGAAGCGGTGATGATGACCCCTTCCACCTTCTCGCCCCGGGCCACCCAGGTCAGGATCGCGTGGGAGATGACGGGAGTCGGGGTGCTCCGCCCGCCCCGGTGGAGCAAGACTTTCATCCCGTTCCCGGCAAAAACCTCCACCGCCGTTTGCTGGGCCAGATCCGAAGCAAAACGGACATCCTTCCCCACCACCACCGGGCCGAGCGGTTTGTCCTTTAGCTCTTCCGGGAGGACCGGTCCAAACGTCCCCCGCTCGCGCCGGAGATCCACCAGCGCTTGGGTCATGGCCGCCACGTGAAACCGGGAGAACCCCGCCCCCGTATGCCCGCGGTGCCCGGACGTTCCGTTTTTAATGGGTTGCAACGGGCGGTCGGGCTTCATATACCAGTCCGTAATCTGTTCCCTGGTATAAAGGTCCTCCGGCCGGGCCGGCTGCCCCGCCAAAGGATGGATCGATCGTTCCGCCATGCGCGCGCCTCCTTAAAAACTACTCCCCCAGACAGACAGGTGTAGTATTTCCATTTTGCTCACTGATCGAAAATTATTTCTTGGCCAGTCAAATGATTCCTGCTAGCGAAATCCACTCGTCCGAAAAAGCCGGCCAAAACAAGACCCGGGGCTTTACAGATTTAAACCCCGGGTCTGTTCGTCAAAATTGTAAACAAGAAAGGCCGGCCTGTTTCATAGTGGTTCATTTCATTTCAGACGAAACTTAACATGGGCCGTCACCCGGATCTGTTGCCGGCGAGTCGAAGTATCATGGATCCCGGCCGCTTCAACCCTGGTTGAATTGGGTTCGGTGATCTGAAACACGCCGGAACTGACGGACACGATCTTCCCGACCTTCACATCAGTCTGTTCCACCATCTTCTCCGCCCGTTCCCGGGCATTCCGGGTCGCTTCTCCTACCAGTTCCTTTTTGAGTTCATCGATGCCGGTATAGAAGTATTCCAAAGTCGAGTTGATTGTCCCCCCATCCAGCAGTTCCACCGGATTGAAGGCCAGGGCTTCAACCGCATCCACCTGGTCGGTGATGACGTAGATCGTCTGTTGGAATTGGTAACCCCGGAAAACCCGGGTGTTGTTGTTGTAATCATACTCCTTATACACGTAGGCCGGTTTCAGGGTGATCCGATCCCGCCCAATCCCTTTTTTGGCAAGCAGAGCAAAGATCTTTTCCCGGATCGTCTGGAGTTTTACGTAACCGGCCGTCAGGTCATTTCCCGAAACTTCCTCTTCGATATTGAGCGTCCATTTCACCTGGTCCGCCTCAAAGTCCTTGGAGGCCGCCCCCACCACACTGATGGTCTGCCCGGGACTTTGGGCCTGATAAAAATAGGAACCAAAAATAGCGGCCGCAATAATCAATGATACCCCCAGGACCAAACCCACTTTCAGACTGGAATGCACAATTTATCCCCCCTTACTAGGCGAACGGACGGCAAGCTCCGTTTCCCTTAGAAGGATTACCGGGTAAAACCGCGTTTTCCTGCAAGGATTAAATGGAAAGCGTTTCGCCATTTCGCCAAAACATCCTAAGCCCTTCAAGTGCAGGAAATTTTTTCTTTACAACGAATAGCAACAATAGATTAAATTACAGAAAAGCGAGCGCAAATCAAAAGAAAGGAGTATCCCATTGGCCAAAATCGGCAGAAAAGCGTCCTGCGTTGACAGGTAAAGATTGCGTACCAATCTCCATAAATGTTGTTCAAAAGACTGGTCCCGCTTTCCTTTAACATGAAAGAAAGTGACCAAGCTGCTCGCCGGAACGCCTTTATGCCATAGAACGTGTTTCAACATGGTCACCGCCTCGCCCTTGACCAGGAAGACATGGGCTTGGGGCGGAACCCCCGGGTGCCGCCAGAAGCTATCGATGCTGCTTTTCAGGCCGGCCGCGGCCAACTCTTCGGCAATAAGGACCGCTTTAAGCTGGCCGAAAAAAAGCGTCCACTGGACTTTGCTCTGGAGAGTCGGCACCGCCGCAAAGACACTCTCCCCTTCACCCGTCAAGACCGCAAATGGCTCCTCGCTCACCTGCGGGCTCCCGAAGCTCGGCAATAATTCCTCCACGATCGGGACCTGCAACGATAAGCGGAGCCGCCCTCCTTCCACTTGGTCCACCCCGGCGGCTAAAACAAGTAGCCGGTCGTTGAGGTCCTCAATGTCCCAGCACCCCATCAACAGCAAAGGGAGGAGCGCGAAGAGCAGCGCCTTTCCTTTCATCGCCCGTCCTCCCCCTTCCGGAAAATCAAGGCACAAAGATAGTAAAAGACGGGGAGCCCAAAGAAGGGAATCCAGCCGTAATGGTAAGCATATTCGAGGAATTGCCGTGTCTCGTCCATATTTTCCGGGTAAAGGCTCAGGAAAAAGATGACCGGAAACAAGAACCAGACCAGCCGTTTATAATCAAAAAGCCCCAGGAATTGCGAGGACCCTAATGCCGTCACATAGTAAATAAAACCCGACCCCACCAGGGCAAGGGTATCCCAGACGATGATCATGAACAAACCCGCCTGTTCGAGGAGGAGGTAAGGATACTCCATCGCCCGCACTACTTCCAAGGCGGGAAAAGCATGGTGCCGCCCGTGCTCATAACCGAAAATTCCAATCACCCCCACCGTATACAGCATATAGTAAAAGACCAAAACCAGAAGGGCGCCCCCGGTATAACGGGGGATTTTTCT
>JAAYMP010000040.1 GCA_012521315.1 Bacillota bacterium | reverse complement strand
TAAAGGAGTGAGATGATGGGGCTGAAGACTTTTAAAAAGGGGATTCATCCCCCAACCAATAAAGAATTGACGGCTTCTTTACCGGTTGAAGAATTACCGCTTCCGGCCCAAGTTGTTTTGCCGCTCGGGCAGCACATCGGCGCCCCGGCCAAACCTCTGGTGGCGGTGGGGGACGAAGTGGCGACCGGGCAGAAGATCGCTGAAGCCCAAGGCGGAGTCTCCGTTCCTTTGCACGCCAGCATCTCCGGGAAGGTGGTGGCCATCGAACCCCGGCCCCATGCCAGCGGGCAAAGGCAACCGGCGATTGTGATCGAAAGTGACGGCGCCGACCGGCGGTCACCCGACCTGGCTCCCGGGCGCAAGCTGGAGGAGCTGACCGCCGACGAGATTAAGGCCTTGATGAAAGAGGCCGGTCTGGTCGGGATGGGCGGGGCTGCCTTTCCGACGCACGTCAAGTATTGCCCGCCGGAGACCCAAGCGACCCAAGGCCAATATTGTCCGGTGAAACCCGTTGATTATGTCATTCTTAACGGTGTGGAATGCGAACCTTATTTAACCTGTGACCACCGGTTAATGTTGGAACAGACCGCCGACGTGATCCGCGGTCTGCTGGCCTTCATGAAGGCGGCCGGGGCCCCGCGGGGAATGATCGGGGTTGAAGCGAACAAACCCGATGCCATTGCGGCTTTGCAGGAAGCGGCGGCCGGCCACCCGGTGAAAGTTGTTCCTTTGAAGGTCAAATACCCCCAAGGAGAAGAGCGGATGTTGATCCACGCCGCAACCAGGCGGCAGATCCCGCCGGGGGCTTTACCGATTGCGGTCGGGGTGATCGTCAATAATGTGGCGACGGCGGCCGCTTTTGGCCGTTATCTCCGCGAAGGCCTGCCCCTGATTGACCGGATTGTCACGGTGACCGGAAAAGGGATTAAAAACCCGAAGAATCTGCGGGTGCGGATCGGAACTCTATTGGAGGACGTCGTCAATTACTGTGGCGGGTTCCCGGAACCACCGGGCCGGATTATCCTGGGCGGGCCGATGACCGGTCCGGCCATTTACCGGTTGGATATACCGGTGATGAAAGGCACTTCCGGTCTTCTGGTCCAGACCCGCGCCGAGGTGAAGAAATACCGGGCGATAACCTGCATTCGCTGCGGAAAGTGTGTTGAGGCTTGCCCGTACCGTTTACTCCCTAATTATCTGGCTGACTATGCGGAACACGGCAAATTAGGGGACGCCGAAAAATACGGACTTTTCGATTGTCGCGAATGTGGCGCCTGTGTGTACGTCTGCCCAAGCCGGCGGCCATTGCTCCAGTTGATCAAGAACGCAAAGCAACAAAGCAAAGCAGCACAAAGAAAGCGGTAAGGGGGTATTATTTTGTTAGAGACGGAAGTTGTTGTTTCCGCGTCGCCCCATTTGCGTGCGGGATTGAGCGCTGGGCGGATTATGTGGCTGGTGGTTGCGGCGCTTATACCGATGGCGGCAACTGGTGTTTATTATTTTGGCGGGCACGCGCTTTTGATCATTTTGGTCTCGACGGTGACGGCGATTTGCACGGAGGCGATCACCCGCCTCCTGTTGAAACGGCCGGTCACAATCGGCGACGGGAGCGCGGCCGTAACCGGTTTGTTATTGGCTTTAACGCTTCCGCCCACGGTGCCGTTGTGGATCCCGGCGGTCGGGGCGGCCTTTGCCATTGTGCTGGGGAAACAGATCTACGGCGGTTTAGGTCATAACCCGTTTAACCCGGCTTTGCTGGGGCGGGCCTTCTTAGGGGCTTCTTGGCCAACCTTAATGACAAGATGGGTTTGGCCGGCCGATTCGCTGGGTTGGGCGACGGATTCCATGGCGGCCGCGCTAGGGATTTCGGTGGATGCCGTCTCGGGAGCAACGCCCCTTGGCCTCTGGGCGGACGGGATTACCAAGATCCCCTATCTCCAGCTTTATCTGGGAAATATCGCCGGCTCCCTTGGGGAGACGTCGGCGTTAGCCATATTGTTAGGTGGCCTGTTTTTACTGGTCTACAAGATTATCGACTGGCGGATTCCCGTTGGTTATCTGGGGACCGTGGCTTTGCTCGCTTTTCTGCTGGGCGAAGATCCCCTCTTTCAACTCTTAGCCGGTGGGTTGCTTTTTGGGGCCTTCTTTATGGCGACCGATTACGTGACCACGCCGGTCACCAGGCGCGGCCGCCTTATTTTTGGCGTGGGTTGCGGGTTATTGACGATCTTAATCCGCAAGTTCGGAGGACCGCCGGAAGGGGTTTGCTACTCCATCCTCCTGATGAATCTGACCACACCCCTCTTGGACCGCTGGACGGTACCGAGACGCTTCGGGGAGGTGAAAGCCAATGGGTAAATACGAATGGCGCTTAATTGTGGTCTTAACGGTGATCTGTGTGCTCTCCGGCGGGGTGCTGGGTTGGGTGAACTCCCTGACCGCCCCGGCCATCGCGGAACAGGAGAAATTGGCGAAGCAGCGGGCTTTACAAGAGGCTTTACCCATGGCCACGGAATTCGCGGCGGAGCCCGCAATCTTGCCTGAGCTGGTGAGTAAAGACCGGACCAGGGTCGCGGAAGTGTACCGCGCTTACAGCGAGGATAAGCCCCAAGGCTACGTGGTTATCGTTGAAGCGCGGGGCTACGCCGGTCCCATCCGGATGGCGGTGGGGGTAACGGCGGAGGGGAACCTCGCGGCCCTCGCGGTCATCAGTCAAAGCGAAACCCCCGGCTTGGGAGCGGAGATTAAGAACAAGAGTTTTTTGACGCAGCCGGCTTTCCGGAGAGCGAAGGTCGGGACGGAACTGGCGGTCAAGAAGGACCGCGGCGAGGTAGATGCGGTTAGCAGCGCCACCATCTCCTCCCGGGCGGTGGTCCGCGGGGTGAATGCGGCTTTAACCGCCGCCCAAGTTTTGCTGGAAAGGGATCAAACAAGCGGGGGTGACCACATTGACTAGATGGCAGATCTTCAAAAACGGTGTTTTCAACGAAAACCCCATCTTTCGTCTTGTTTTGGGCATGTGCTCCACCCTGGCGGTGACGACGGCGGTGGTGAACGGGATCGGGATGGGGATCGCCACCACCTTCGTCTTGACCGGTTCGAATGTGATCATTGCTTTGCTGCGGAATATCATTCCCAAGGAGATCCGGATCCCGGCGTATGTGGTGGTGATCGCCACCTTTACTACGATTGTCGACAAGACGATGGCGGCGACCATGCCCGACTTACACCGGGTGCTCGGGATCTTTATCCCGCTGATCGTGGTGAACTGTATCGTTCTGGCCCGGGCGGAAGCCTTTGCCTCCAAGCACAGCATCGTAGAGTCCGCCTTCGATGGCTTGGGCATGGGGATGGGCTTTACTTTGGCCTTGACTTTGCTCAGTTTGATCCGGGAACTGCTGGGGACCGGCACATTGCTGAAGGCTTCCGATTTTGGCTTTGATGGGTTTTCCTTTTTCCCCGACGCGCTTGGGGTAAAACTATTGGTCTTACCGCCGGGCGCCTTCATCACCCTCGGCCTGTTACTGGCCGGGATCAACTGGTTCGTGGCCCGAAAGGGGGAGAAGTCACATGACTGAATATTTGTTGATTGTGCTCAGTGCGATCTTTATCAATAACTTCGTTGTGGCGCGGTTTTTGGGGATCTGTCCTTTCCTGGGCGTTTCTAAGCAGGTGGAGACGGCGACCGGGATGGGGATGGCGGTGACCTTCGTGATGGCCTTGGCTTCCGGGATCACCTACTGGCTCCAGAAAGTACTGGTCATGTTGAACATTGAATTTTTGCAGACGATCACTTTTATTTTAGTCATCGCGGTTTTAGTGCAGTTTGTCGAGATGGTAATCAAAAAGGTCAGCCCCGTGCTCTACCAGGCGCTGGGGATTTACCTGCCGCTGATCACCACCAACTGTGCGGTTTTAGGTGTGACCATCTTAAATGTGGAAGAGAACTATAGCTTTCTGCAATCGGTGGTCAACGGGATCGGCGGCGCCCTTGGTTTTTCCTTGCTTTTGGTCTTGTTCGCCGGAATCCGGGAACGGCTGGCCTTTGCGCCCATCCCCAAAGCGATGCAAGGAATTCCGATTGCTTTGGTTACGGCCGGGCTGATCTCCATTGCTTTTCTCGGTTTTTCCGGCTTTAACCTCGAGGCTTTGCTCGGGTTTTAAGGGTGAGCCGGTATGCTTTTCGCCTAAAATACGATCCCGCTTTTAGCCTTGACAAAGCGACGACGGAGAAATCCCGACGAAAGGAGTTGACAACATGGAAGCGGAAAGTTTAAATATCATTCTGCATGGTGTTGCCGTGCTGTTGGTGCTGGGGGCCGCTTTTGGCTTGGGTCTGGCCATTGCT
>JAAYMP010000039.1 GCA_012521315.1 Bacillota bacterium | reverse complement strand
TAAGTTGCTCAAAACAAACCCAAAAGGAGTGTTATCCGATGACTTACCATAAGAATACTGCGAATTTAGAAAAAATGCTATTGAAATTTTTAGGCGAACCGGATCCGATGCTTTCCATGCTTGAATAGTTATGTCATAAACTAATGAAGGTATTTACCCCTATCCCAATTACTGCATCCTAATACAAGTTGAACGGCAGTCGATCGGCAAGGAGGTAAGAACAGCCGGTAAAAACACTACAGAAATCGCGTTTTTCGTTCTAGCGGTACAACTTATCATAATACTCCTTCAACATCCGGGCGGTCGAAAACTGCTGGTGCGACATGTCGATTGAAGCCCGCATCATCTGGAGCCATTTCTCGCGTTGCTGATAGTAGGTGGGGATTACCTTGGACTGGAGGACCTTATAGAGCGAATCCCGGTCCTTCTTGTCCTGATCCTTCCCTTCATAACCATCCCCGATCTGCCAGCCGTTGACCCCGTGGACACAACCTTCTGGCCACCAGCCGTCAAGGACACTAAAGTTCAGCACCCCGTTCATCGCGGCCTTCATTCCCGAAGTCCCACTGGCTTCTTGCGGGCGCCTAGGGTTGTTCAACCAAACATCACACCCCCTGGTGAGAAGCCGCCCGATCTTCATATCATAGTCTTCGAGGAAGACCACGCTCTTGGGGTAGCGTTTAGACATCCGGTACATCTCGGCCACAATATCTTTTCCCGTCAGATCGTTGGGGTGGGCTTTTCCGGAGAGAATGATCTGAAGTTCCCCGTTTTCCAGGTATTTTCCGATCACTTCCGGTTTACTAAAGATAAGATTCCCCCTTTTATAAGGCGCGGCGCGGCGGGCGAAGCCGAAGGTCAATACTGCTTCGTCAAGCTGAACACCGTTTCGCCGGTAAACCTCGGCGATCATCTCCCGTTTCGCCTGCTGGTGCGGGGCCCATAAGTCATCATTGCGGGCGTAGGCCTTGGCGATATTGGGATCTTGCCAAGCGCCCGGGAAAACCCCGTTGGTAATGGCAATAATCTCGGCCGCTCCGGAAACACCACCCCACATCCGGCGGGCAGTATTCCCGTGCAACTGGGCAACGGCGTTCGCTTTTTTCGCCAGTCTTAATCCGGCTACGGTCATCGAGAATGGTTCGCCGCCCAAACGCAGCATCTGCCCGAAGGTTAGCCCATTGTAAGCCCCCATATATTGCAGCAACTCATGGTCATGCTCCTCGTTACCGGCCTTAACCGGAGTATGGGTGGTAAACACAATTTTTTCCCGGGCCCTTTTCCAGGCTTCCTCAAAACTCAGCCCCTTTTCGTCCATCATCTCCCGGATGATTTCGGTCCCGGCAAAGACAGGATGGCTGTCGTTAAAATGGTAGATCGCCACCGGGATCTGCAAAGCCATGAGCGCCCGGTAGCCGCCAATACCTAGAATCATTTCCTGGGCAATCCGTTCTTCCGCAAACCAACCGTACAATTGGCCGGTGATCAGCCGGTCGTCATTCTCCGGCAGGTTCGCGTCCAGAAGATAAAGGGGAACATGGTCAAACTGAGTGCATTTCCAGACTTTACACTTGACCGGACGCCCGCGGATCCGGACCTTGACCGCGACGCCGGTATCTTCGAGAAAATCATAGCGTTGCTCATAATAGGAGTCATAGGGATAGCCTTTCTCATCAATTCGCTGGGAGGTATAGCCTTGCCGCCACAAAATGCCGACCCCAACCATGGGAAACCCACTGGCCTTGGCTTCTTTCAGAAGATCACCAGCAAGAATCCCGAGGCCCCCGGAATAGATTGGAAAGCTTTCATCTAAGCCAAACTCCATACAAAAATAAGCCACCGTGGGCAGCCCGTACCGGTTTTTTTTCAAGTGCTACACCTCCTCTTTACCCGTCCGCACAATGATTGCTTCCCCCGGTTCCAGCTTGTATATTTTGGTCACCGGCCAGGTGACGTCGGTGAGTTCGCCCACCCGGTAGCATAAATTGATCGACCGTCCGCCCCGGAATGGCCGAGGAAGCTCTTTGTGCCACACAATCTCCGTTGCTTTCTCCAAATCCTTATTGGCCAGGAAGATAAAGCCCCTTTTCGTCCTTTTTGCATAATAACCTAATTTGAGCAGATCAGCCCGCTTCTGTTTCGCGAGCGCCGTCATAAAACTCCCTTTGTCCTTGATCAAGTCAAAAAAATAAGCACGTATATGCTTAGCTTTGCGCAACAAAGCCCGCATCCATGCATAGTCTTCGTTCAACCAATGCAGACAGTAATTGTCAAAAAAGGCGAGTCTGCCATACATTGGATCGCTCTTCACCAGCACGTACCGGCCCGCTTCGCTATTGTCCAGCCCCAGGTTCATCGGTTGCCGTTCCAACAGTTCCAACCCGTTATTGATGAACGGTACGGCGTTCGGCAACAGATAGTTGAAAAGGACCAGAGTTTCAATCCGCCGTTTATCCCGGTAATAAAAGGCCAGTCTTGGCGTGTCCGGCATTTCCATTGCCGCCGCAACCGGTAACGATGAAGGAAAAACCCGGTCCACCGCCGCCGCCGAAAAGTCCTTTTCCGCAAAGTGTTTATAGACGGCCCAGAGGCTCCCGGTGATCATGTGGAAACCGTCGTGTTTCAGCCTTGCCGCGTTGTGGTGATCGAACTCTTCGGACCACAACAGAAAGGCGGGGTTGACCGCCTTGATCGCTTTAATGATCGCCCCGAGGAGCTCCGGCGGAAGGGCGTGCCCCATGTCAAGGCGCGCCCCGTCGATCCCGTAGGTTTTCTGGTAATAAGGAACAACGCCTATTAAATACGCCCAGAGTTCTTGGTTGGGGATATTTCCCCGGTGCACATTGGCACAGGCGCCGTCCTGTAGAATAAAGGGGGCATAACCATGAAAAGCGTTATCGGGATAGGGACCCCGGTGGCGACCGAGGCAGACCCGGGCTTCCGGATGCAGGTCATAATAGAGTTTGAAGTAGGTGACATCGGACCACGGCGGTTGGGGGTCGTTCAAGACATCGGAAAAACCGGGGACCGTCGTGATCCCGAAGGTTTCCTCAATCAAGGTCAAAATATTTTCCCCTGTACGCTTTTGCCGCTCTTTTATCTCTTCCCAACGCTCCGGGTCCAAAACCGACGGCGGGTGGGCAAACTGCCGCAAGCAGGCTTCAATCCCAGCGGCGCCGTACAATTTTTTGAGGCTTTTCCCCCGGGCAGCGGTACAGGCAGGTATATTCTCCACCGGCGGCAGGGTAAAACAAGCTTCGGCGCGGTCGGCGATCCAATAAAACCATTCGGGATGCGTCAGGATCAGATCATGATCCCGGCTGGCCGTCCGGAACACAAAATCCAGCATCACCCTCATCCCTAAACGGTGGCAAGCTTCAACAAAGGCTTTGAACTCTTCCTCCACCCCAATTCCTGCTTCCTGCAGCAATGGATCATTCAAGACCGGGTCAAGACGGTAGTGGTTGCGAATCGCGTAAGGGCTCCCCACCTCTCCCTTCAGGTACTTCCTTCCCGTGGCAAAGATGGGAAGAAGGTAAACAATGTCCACCCCGTATTCCTTTAAGAGGGGAAGTAAAGCCATGGATTTGAGGAAAGTACCCGGGTAAACCCGGCCGCTTTGGTCGTGAGTCCAGGCGGTGAAACAGCGCGGGAACATACTGTAGATAACCTGTCCGGTCAAGTCCTCCGCGGCGACAGCGTCCGCCTCAACAGTCCCCGCCGCCCCGGCGCCCGCATGCACGCCCCCCGCCTCGGAACCGGCCGTTTCCGTGGCCCCCAAGATTTGCCCTTCCAAACAAGAACGGAAAAAATGATAAGGACAGACCAGAAGCTCGTTGGGCCTTGCCGAATCCCTTTCATAATCCGGATAACCAAAATAGTTCCAAGCTTCCGGAATGTAGTATCTCCGCCGGGCGGTGCGTTCTTTGGCCTTCAGAAAATTGGCGATTGGCATTAAGGCGTCCATCGGTCCTCCGACAAAGCAAGGTTATAGCCGTGCCAGCAAGATCATGCCGGCAAAATAGAGTAGAACCCCCTCAAAGTTTCACCGCTTCCCGACAGTTTTATGTCAGATTCAATCCTTGGACCACAGCCTCAGTATTCAATCCCCCGGCGGGCGCTGACGCCTCGCGCGTAAGGGTGTCGCACCGCTTGCATCTCGGTGACCAGATCAGCCAGGGTCAGCAGTTCCGGAGGCATCGCCCGCCCGGTCATGACCAGTTCGACTTCGGCCGGCAACTTTAACGCTAACGACCGGACTTGAGCAAGCGGAAGCAAGCCCAGGTTCACCGCATGACTGATCTCATCGACCACCACCACCTGGTACCCGCCGTAAACCGCCTTCTCCACTTCGGTCCAGCCTTGCGCGGCCAAGGCCAATTCTTCTTGGTCCGGCGGCCGGTTAAGCAACCAGCGTCCCGAACCATACTGCCGGCACGGGATCCCCAGCTGCCGCAGGACCCGGGCTTCGCCATTCTCCTGGCCGGTCTTTAAAAACTGAAAAACGGCAACCCGGAGGCCGTGTCCGTGGGCCCGGACCGCCAGGCCTACCGCTGCCGTTGTCTTTCCTTTCCCATCACCGGTATAAACTTGGATCATTGGATGATATCGACCTCTTTTCCACACGCGGCGCAGTGTCCGTCTTTGATGCCGCCAAGTTTAACCCCGTAAAACAGCCGCTCCACCAGGACCGCCCCGCATCGGGGACAATGGGTCGCACTGTACCTGGGATCAGCCACATTACCAAGATAGACATAGTCCAGTTTTTCCCGGGCCAAACGATAGGCCTCTTCGAGCGTGGCAAAGGGGGTCGGCGGAATATTCAGACGGTACTGGGGAAAATAGCGGGAAAAATGGAGAGGGATCCTCCGGTCCAGACCGGCAAGGAAACCGACCAGATCTTCGATCGCCTCGGGACGATCATTCTCCCCGGGAATTAACAGATTGGTCACTTCCAGGTGGACCCGGCCGGCCAACAGTTCGGCGGTCTTCCGCACCGGCGCGAGCCGGCCCCCGCAAAGTTTTTGGTAAAAAGCGTCCGGACCCTTCAGGTCAAGGTTAACCCCGTCCAAGTACGGAAGCAACTCTTGGACCGGCCCGGGATTAAGGTAGCCGTTGGTCACCAGGACATTTTTCAACCCCTGCTCCCGCGCCAGGCGGACCGTCTCCAAAATATACTCGAACCAGACCAGCGGTTCCGAGTAGGTATAAGCCAAGCCGATGTTGCCTTTCTCCTTCGCCTCCACCGCCAGGGCGACCAACTCCTCCGGCAGGATCTGTTCTGTGGCCGCTTCGTCATGGGCAATCCGCCAGTTTTGGCAGAATTGGCAGTGCAGGTTACAACCGACCGTTCCCACCGACAAGACATAGCTGCCCGGGTAAAAATGGTAGAGCGGTTTTTTCTCCACCGGGTCGAGGGCGACCGCGGATACCCGGCCGTAATTCACCGTATACATCTTTTTCCCGTGGGCGACCCGGCCCCGGCAACGGCCGCTCTCCCCCTCGCCCAGGCGGCAGGCCTGGGGACAAAGGGTGCAAAGGATACGCCCGTCGGGTAATGTTTGGTAATAGGTGGCTTCCTTCTCCGCCATCAGACTACTCCTTCCCCAGTGCCTTCCGTGTCCGGCTTCGCCTAATCTTTACACTCAACTAACTTTGACTCAACATATTGCCTTCCCTGGTCCCTTCCCTGGC
>JAAYMP010000038.1 GCA_012521315.1 Bacillota bacterium | reverse complement strand
CCCCGGGGCGGAAAATGTCCCGATCCAAATAGACAAAAGCCTCATACCCTTCTTCCAAGTATTCACGGCCGCGCACGTCAAAATCGGTGGTTGCGATCTGACTATTCTTCAGATGGACAAAGGAAAAATCATTTCCCTCTTCCGCCAGGATAATTAAGGGTTCGGTCGGATCGCCCGGCAGCTGATAGTCGGAAAAGCGGGCAATCCCTTGTCCATTGGTCTTGGCCGTGGCCATAATCTGATTGTTTTTACTGATCAGACTGACTTTCACGTTTGCTTTTGGTGCTAAGCTCTCTAACGAATTAACCCAGACCAGGAGATCGTTTTTCCCCATTTTCCCGACGATCCCCAGGTCGGTAACGATCACATACTTATGATCATTACGCCAACGGCTTTCATAATCATAGACCGAAACTTGGAAAACACCCTTAAACTCAGGGTCCATGTACTGGCCGAGATTGATGGCGGTGGTCACCATCTCGTTTTTGGCCCCGGCAATCTCCAGCTCTTCTTCCTTCACCAGCTTGCCTAGGAAGGGCAATTGCCAACTATAAGCGTACTCGGACCGGGAGTTATCTAAATAATTGAGAAAAGGAATCAGGTTGTTGGCATAGATCTGATGGATCTCCAGTTGCACCCGGTTCACATTGACTGTTTCCAACCCTAAATTGAGGGCGCCTTTACTGTTCAGATAACGTCCCCGGGAGGTAAAACTGAGTCCCGGCTCCAGATCACCCAGGGTGATCATGGACGCAAAGTCCTTGCCCAGTGGTAAACCATTAACCGCCGGTAATCCGGCTTTTATGCGGAGATGATAATTTTCTCCCGCTTTAAACTGGTCACTCTTAATGAGAAGCAGATCATTTTCGGCTTCAACGGTAAAATTAACCCCCGGTTTAAGTTCGATGAAACCGGCAGCCGTTTCGGCATCCACCGGTTGTGAACACTGCACGTTGATCCAGTATTTGTCCCGCGCGCTTTGTAAAGCCGCATTGATGATCTGCAGCGGTTTTTTGGCGCCCACCACTGTTTCGTGGCGGTAAGCGGCGGCAAGCCCCTTTTGCCCGCCAACACAGAGAAAATCCTTGGGCAGCGTAAGCGTTATTTTCTGTTCCTTCTCCGTAAGGGGAATTGCGGCACTGACCACGGTCAATTCGCGGCTGTTTCCAGTCTCTTTCACGGTGAAGGCCAGTTCATCCCTGGCTCCCGCCAACTGGAGGCGGAGCGCCTTTTCTAGCTCGACTGGGGAAACTGGATAATTGAAGCTGAGCCGTGCTTCTAAAACTACACCAATCCGGTCCTCGGTGGTAATAAAACTAGTCATGACCTTTTCCACCTGGAAACGGGCGGTGGAAAATTCCACGATTCTTTTTCCGGAGAGTGGTTTACCTTGCACCGAAACGAGTCCACTATCCACCTCCGCCTGGTAAGTGGTGGATGGCAGGAACGGAACTTCCGGTAAAAAGCGGAGTTCTCGTTTGGTCACCCAGCGAAACTTACCCTGGATCGCCGGGGTAAATTTGATGATTTCGGTGGAGTGGGTCACCCCTACCTCTTCCTGCTTGACCATGTCATCGGAGAAGGTGAAGGTCAAATTGGTGTGCAACCCCACCTCACCCGCCGGTTCCATACCCAATAAGCGCACGTTGCCACCGGCACTCATGATCCAAAACGAACAGCAGGCAATAATAACCAAAATCGCGTAAATAATCAGTTTCTTCTTTTCCAAAGTACCCTACCCCCCATCGGCATTATCCAAAACGCAATTCGGTCAAGGTCTTATGGGATTCTTAAACAAATATTCGGTAATAGTTACAAGTATCCTCTATAACTTGTAAAGAATGGTAAGGCGCGAGCTTTCCAAATGAACAAATATTCCCGCAACCACCTTTTGGGTAACCTTGGTTACCGCATATTTGCCTTCAGTTTATTACAATTAACTTGCCGCACATGGAGGACAGACCTCGTTATGAAATCAATTAGGTACAAGAAGGGGGATTAAAATGAAAACGATCCGGAAGATCATTGTGATTGATGAAGAAAAATGTAACGGTTGCGGTCTTTGCATCACGGCGTGCCATGAAGGGGCCCTGCAACTGGTCGACGGGAAAGCCAAATTAGTCTCGGAGTCGTACTGCGACGGTCTGGGGAATTGTCTCCCCGAATGCCCGACCGGGGCGATCACCATTGTCGAGCGGGAAGCGGACCCCTTTGACGAAGCCGCAGTTAAAGAAAATATGGCCCGGGCCACGCAGGCCGATACGGTAAAGGCCAACACGGCCGAAGCCAAGGCGGAAGCAAGCACCCCACCACTGGCGTGCGGCTGCCCGGGGACAAAAGCCAGGACCATCCGGCCCAGTGCCCCGCCTGTTCAGGAGACGAACAACCCGCCCCAGGCCGCAGCGGCCTCCCAGCTCAGGCAGTGGCCTTGCCAGTTGCGGTTGGTGCCCGTCAACGCGCCCTACTTGAAAGAGGCCAACCTGCTGATCGCCGCGGACTGCGCCGCTTACGCCTATGCCAGTTTCCACCAGGATTTCATGCGGAACAAGGTGACTTTGATCGGCTGTCCCAAACTGGATGCCACTGACTACAGCGAAAAGATCGCCGCCATTCTGGCCACCAATGACATTAAAAGCATTACCGTCGTCCGCATGGAAGTGCCCTGCTGCGGCGGTCTGGTCAACGCCGTAAAAACGGCCATCATGACCAGCGGCCAACTGGTTCCTTGGCAGGTCGTGACGATTGGCACCGACGGTTCAATCCTTGAACAATAACCTTGAGCTTCAACAATTCTTGCGCTCTTCCGGCCCAAGCGCCGGAAGGGCCATAAAAATTTACTTTCTAAGACAACCTTAAGGAGGAATCTTGACCATGAATAATATGTTTTGTTTCCAATGTGAACAAACCGCCGGGGGAAAAGGCTGTACCAAGGTTGGTGTCTGCGGCAAACAACCGGAGGTGGCCAATCTCCAAGATGAACTGACCGGGGCCCTGGTCGGGCTCGCCCGGGCGGCGGAAGGGAAAAAAACCGACCGCCGGATCGACGATCTTGTCATGCAGGGTCTCTTTGCCACCGTGACCAACGTCAATTTTGACGGCGCGCGGATCAAGGAACTCATTACCCAAGTCCGCAACGGAAAAGCCGCCCTGGGCGACGCCGCCGACCTTGATCCCGGCACTTTATGGCAAGGCGACCCCGATCTGGTTTCCTTGCGTTCCCTGCTCCTCTTAGGTCTACGGGGAATGGCCGCTTATGCCTGGCACGCCGCTGTCCTCGGCCACCGTGACGAAGAAGTGACCGGCTGGTTCTACAAAGGACTGCGGGCCGTCGGCGCGGACCACACCGTGGAAGAGAGATTGGCTCAATTGAAGGAGTTCGGCGAAGTCAACCTGAAATGCATGGCCCTTCTTGACCAGGCCAATACTTCCACTTACGGGCACCCGGTGCCGACAAAAGTCAGCACCATTATTGAAAAAGGGCCTTTCATCGTCGTCTCCGGCCACGATCTCCATGACTTGCAACAACTGCTGGAGCAGACCGCAGGCAAGGGAATCAGCATCTACACCCACGGGGAGATGTTGCCGGCCCATGCTTACCCCGGGTTGAAAAAACACCCGCACCTGAAGGGGCATTTTGGCACGGCCTGGCAAAACCAGAAAAAAGAGCTGGACGGGATTCCCGGGGCGGTTCTCTTCACCACCAACTGCTTGATGCCGCCCATGGACTCCTATGCCGACCGGGTCTTTACCACGGCGGTCGTCGGTTATCCCGGCCTCGTTCATATCCCGGCCGATGAAAACGGGAAGAAAGATTTCACCCCGGTGATCGACAAGGCTTTGGCCCTTGGCGGCTGGCCCGAAGACCACAAAATGACCGGCATCAACGGCGGTTCCGTCCTGACCACCGGTTTTGCCCACCACACAGTGCTGGGTGTCGCCGATCGGGTCATCGACGCCGTGAAAAACGGGGCCATCAAACACTTCTTCCTGGTGGGCGGCTGCGACGGGGCCCGTCCCGGCCGGAACTACTACACCGAATTTGTGAAACAAACGCCCAAAGACACGGTGGTTCTAACGCTGGCCTGCGGGAAGTACCGTTTCAACGACCTGGATTTGGGCGAGATTGGCGGTCTTCCCCGCCTCCTGGACATGGGGCAATGCAACGACGCCTACTCCGCCATCCAAGTGGCGCTGGCCCTGGCCAAAGCCTTCAACTGTGACGTCAATGAACTGCCCCTGACCCTGGTCCTCTCCTGGTACGAGCAGAAGGCGGTCTGTATCCTCCTTACCCTGCTGGCGCTGGGGATCAAAAACATCTACCTCGGGCCAAGCTTGCCCGCTTTCGTCTCCCCCAATGTCCTGCAGGTGCTGGTCGATAACTTCGGGATTAAACCGATCAGCACGCCGGAAGAAGACCTGAAAGCGATCCTGGGCTAAGCCGGTCGTGCGCCGGCCATAAAATAAAGCGGAGATGAGTTTAGCTCATCTCCGCTTTCCGTTTCGGCGACTTTTCCGTAAAAAAATAAAAGGGGGGCTATTCCATTAACCACCCTTTTGTGCTTTAATAAATAACATTTTTATTATAAAGGTCCTTTATCCCGCCGTACTCTTCCTTTGCAAGCGTTGTTTTATTTTACCAAAGACCCCAAGCTGACCCACAACTAAACCGATAATCGCTAAGAACAGAACCAAACTGACCGGACGGGTCACAAAGATTGAGATATCACCATGGGACGCTTGTAACGCCCGGCGAAAACTGGTACCAGCGAAGGGCACCCTTTTTATTTATATAGTTCCATATTCTTTTTTTAATCTCTATTTAGCCCCCTGTTAGTGTAAAATTATTGTAGATTTGACGGAGGATCTATCTTAAAAAAAAAAGAAGAGGAACCTCACATTCTGCATGAATGAAAACCCCCAATAAGGAGGCCGAGGTTCCTCATGGATGTAGTTCGATTAGTAGAAGAAAAAGTCCTTTCGGTTGTAGAAAAAATCTTTGGTGTTTTGGATGGTAAAACCGACTACAATAGTTTTGAGCTTCAACTAAAGAAAGAGCTTGACGGTCTTGG
>JAAYMP010000037.1 GCA_012521315.1 Bacillota bacterium | reverse complement strand
TAAGCCCGGCTGTCCCCGATGTGCGCCACCTTAATCCGGTCCACTTCCACCTGAACCACAACCACCGTCGTCCCCATCCCTTTACACTCTTCGTGTTCATCGGCATAATTCAATAAGGCCTGATTCGCCAGGTTCAGGGTTTTGGTGAGCGCCGTTTTAAAATCCGGTGCGGCCGTGTCCAAGGCCAAGACCTTCTCCACCACCAGCGCGCTAGCCACTTCGCCCGCCCGATGGCCACCCATGCCATCGGCCAAGACCAGAAGCGTTCCCTTCCAGCCAATGCTGTCCTCATTATTGACTCTGACCTTACCAACATGGGAAGCCATTCCGACCTTCACTTTACCCCACCTCGCTACTTCCCTTCCGCGCTTAGCTGGATTCTGTTCCCGCCGGCTCCGGGAAGTCCTTCTCTCTCAGGGCAATCACGCGCAAGACGGTCTCCCCCAGCCGGATCTCCCCGCCGGGCGCGATTAAGGTACTACTGATGCGACAGTTGTTATAAAATGTCCCGTTGGTGCTTCCTAAATCCCTAAGCAGAAAAGTCCTTTTTTTCGCTTGGTATTGTAAAACAGCATGTTCACGCGAGACCTTTGCGTCTTTTAAGCGAATATGGTTCTGCGCCTGGCGTCCAATCTTCACGTTCATCGGCGCTAGGAGATACTCCCGACCATAGTCGGGCCCGGCGACCACCACCAAAGCCATCGCCGGTTGGGCGGCATGCACCTGCTTGAACCGGGCGAAGACTTTGGTGCCATCTCCCCCGGTTGCCAGGTCCTGTTCCGGATTCCCTTTCCTTTTCGCCCAAGGTAAAACCCAGTTGTTAAATTTCATTATAACACAACTCCTATTAAAAATAAGTTACAATTTTAGCTGCTGACGTAATTGACCGCAGGCCGCGTTGACCTCCGCCCCGCGCTCTTGCCGGATGCTGGCGGCTACCCAACGCTCCTGCAGATAGCCGAGGAAGCGCTGGCAGGTCTGCGGGGGAGACGGCCGGTAAGCACCCCCCGGCACCGGATTGTATGGGATGAGGTTGACATGACAAAGCCACCCCATCGCCAACTCCGCCAAACGCGCCAGGTCGTCCTCGCCGTCGTTCACCCCGTCCAGCATAATATACTCCAGGGTTACCCGGCGGTTGGTCTTGGCGGCATAGTCCCGGCAGGCCCGGATGACTTGGGCCAAAGGATAGGTCCGGTTCAAGGGGATCAGCGCCGAACGCAACTGATCACTGGTCGCGTGGAGGGATAAGGCCAGATTGATCTGGAGTTGCTCGTCGGCCAGCCGGTAAATGGCCGGGACAACCCCGCTGGTGGAGACGGTCAGATGCCGGGCGGCCATTTGGAGTCCGTAATCCGCATTTAAGAGACGGAGCGCCTTTAAGGTCGCCGCGTAGTTGGCTAAAGGTTCCCCCTGGCCCATCGCCACGGCATGGGTGATCCGGGTCTTCTTCTCCAACCCGATCTTCCTGACCTGGTCAACGATCTCGCCCGCCGTCAAGTTCCGTTCAAACCCTTGCCGGCCCGTGGCGCAAAAGGAGCAACCAACCGGACACCCGACTTGGGTTGAAAAACAGACCGTCTTTCTTTTCTGTTCCGGGATATAAACCGCTTCCACCCCGCAACCATCTGATAAACGAAATAAATACTTTTTAGTTCCATCGGCCGTTTCCGCCGCGCCCGCCGGCGTGACGGCACTGACCACCAGCCCCTGGGCCTGAAGGCGTTGCTGAAAAAGAACGGGCAAATTACTCATTTGCCCAAAGTCGTCAACCCCCTTTTTATACACCCAATCCAAGATTTGCCGGGCCCGGTAACGGGGTTCGCCAAGCTCAAGCACTAAATCCTCCAGTTCTTCCCGGTTTAAGCCGATAATCTGCAAGGCGCAGCCCTCCATTCCCTCTAACGCAAAGAACGTTCCTTCCTTTTTCCCCTTGGCGGCAAGCTTTTCCTTCTAAATTATAACCGCCGGCGACGGAATTTAAAAAGCCCGTAACGGGGTAAACCACCCCTCACGGGCGCTTTTTAATAATCTATGTATAAAGCAAACCATGGTCTTTAACTGGTGATCTGTAATTGGAGTCGAATCCGGTCCGCTACTTTGGCAATAAAAGACGCCGCTGTCGGGAAGCGCGCTTTGTCGGACTGGTAGTGATCGGTCCCAAACATCTTCTTGAACGATTCGCAATTTCCCCGTTCCCAACCGATCTCAATGGTATGCCGAATGGCCGACTCGACCCCGCTGGCCGTTGAGTTGTACTTCTCCGCAATCCGCGGGTAGAGATTTTTAGTGATATTGCCGAGAATATCCTCCTCTTGAATGGCCATGATGATGGCATCCCTCAGGTACGCATAACCGCGAAAATGGGCCGGGACCCCCATTTCGTGAAAGACCTTGGTTACTTCCAGCTCCAATTGCTGGCGGGAAATATTCTTCGCCGGTGTCGGCACCGGGCCATAAAGATTCCGTTTTTCCTTCATAAAGTCGGCCTGTTGGCGGCCGAATTGGCGAATCCGATCCAGGAGCGTCAACGTGTCAAAGGGTTTAACCATATAATAGACCGCACCCATCGCAATTAACCGCTGGACCATTGATTCCTGCTCAAAAGCGGTCAGCACAATCACTTGCGGCGCATCGCTCATCTCCACCAAACGCTCCATGACACCAATTCCGTCCAAATAGGGCATGGTGATGTCCAAGATCAAAACATCAGGTTTTTCGGCTTGGATCAGTTCAATCGCTTGTAAACCGTCATAGGCGATCCCCACCAGCTCAATATCGTCCTGGATGCCAATATGGTCGGCCAACGCTTTGCAGAGCTCTCGGTTGTTGTCAGCGAGCACAACCCGGATGCGATTTTCTGACAAATACACCCCTCCTTTCTCCAGTTCTTTTCTACACAGTTTTCCCATTTCCTGCTTTTGGAAGAAAAACTTTATGTCTACCTTCCTTTTTCCCGGTCGTGTTTTCCACCGTCATCAGATAAATGTCTTTCCAATCCCGGTCTTGCGGCCGCCTCAGGATCGCCTCCTTTTTAAAACCCAGCTTTTGGTAGCAGTGAATCGCCCGGGTGTTAAAGGTATAAACCCGAAGGTACAGCCGGTCAAGGCCCAACACGTCAAAGGCATAACGCTTGATCTGCTTGAGCGCCGAAGTGCCGTAACCCCTATTCCAAAACTCTTTTTCCCCAATCCGGATCCGGAGCTCCGCCTCGCGCCCGCGCCAGCAGATATGGGCGAGTTCCAGATCGCCGATCAACTGCCCCTTTTCGTCTTCAAGCGCAAAAAGCCGGGTGTTCGCCTTTCGTCTCGTCTCCTCCCACCAGGCGAAACACCCAGCCAGATCGCATGGTAACCCTAGACCAACCAGGCTTTCCACCTCCGGATCACTGTTCCACCGGACCAACCGGAAAAGGTCTTTCTTTGCCAACGGACGAATACGAACGGCAACCGCTTGCTTCGGCATGCTCAGCCACCCCTTCTGCATATAAACTCCATCCCGTGCTCTGTTTCTTACTGCGATGTTTTGATACTGGCGACGATGCTTCACCGGTACGGTGGTCTTTTGCCTGGTTGGCCTTGGCCAATTACCCTAGATCTTTCGGTTGAACTCCCGTTACTCCTCTAAGTAAAAACCGGCAGAACATAGGTGTTCTGGGCTTTTTAACACCTTTTTCAGTTGGTTGTCGCCAATTTATTTTTCAGAAAACCGAAAAAGTTACCCCCGGCCACTTTCCCGACGAGCTCCCGTCCGAAGCCGGCCGCCGCCAAGCCTTGCAGAAAAAGGGGAAGGCCGGTCACATCGGCCAGATCGGTCGGGGTCGCATCAATCCCGTCAAAATCGCTGCCCAGGGCCGGGCAGTCCATGCCCCCAAACTCAAGCAGGGCCTCCAGATGGGGGATGAGGTCGGAGCTGCCGATCGCTCCCGTGCCGATAAAAGGCGGGTAAAAAGTCAACCCCACCGTTCCCCCGATGGCCGCCACCAAACGAATCTGTTCCGCGGTTAAGTTCCGCCGGTGGGGATGGACCGGGTCCACATTGGCGTGGGATACGCAGACCGGCTGCCGGGCCAGATCAAGAAGTTCAAAGAAGCTCTTGCGGCCCAGATGGGAAAGGTCCAAAATCATCCCCCGTTCCTCCGCCATCCTGACCGCCGCTTTGCCCAATGGGGTCAGTCCACTGTCGTTCGGCACCCCCACCCCGCAAGCAAAGGGGTTGGCCCCGTTCCAGGTCAGGGAGAGCATCCGTACCCCCGCTTCGTAAAACTCTTCCAGCCGGGAAAGCTCTCCTTCCAACGGCTCCAGTCCTTCCAAGGCCAGAAGCACCCCGATCTTTTCTCCTCCGCGCCAGACTTCAAAATCAGAAGCCGACCGGATCCAGACGAGCTCCTCCCGCCAACGGCGGTACTCCTGCCGCCAGCGGGTGATGACCCGCTTCGCCCAGGCATAAGCCGCCGGCCGTTCGCCGGCACAGACCGCCAGAACCTGCAACCGGACCCCGGCTTGTTTTAAGCGGGGTAGATCAAGCTGGAGGTGGGGGGCATACCCTAGGCTGCCGCCCTCCTCCGCGATCCGGACCAAGGTATCGGCATGCCCGTCAAGGACCGGACCAAAATCACTCATCATCACATTACCTTTCCTTTCCTTCCTTAAACAAAAAAAGAACCTATAAAATTTTATAGGTCCCGATCCGAGTCGTGGATAAGAACTACTAACGCGGTTCGATAATCAGTTTAATGGCTGTCCGTTCTTGTCCCTCAATCATTATGTCCGTAAACGCGGGAATACAAATCAAATCAATCCCACTGGGTGCCACAAAACCGCGGGCAATGGCGACCGCTTTCACGGCCTGGTTAAGTGCGCCAGCACCAATCGCCTGGATCTCCGCTGCCCCTTTCTCCCGTAAAACTCCAGCCAATGCTCCGGCCACCGAATTAGGGTTTGATTTTGCCGAAACCTTTAATACCTCCATTGCTTTATACCCCTCCTAAACCATGTCGGCCTTCTTAACTACATCTATTATATTTTATGCCGACCAATAAATTCCTTTTAATTTTATCACTTATTTTAAATTTTTACGGTAATTGATTCTGTCAATTCGCCTTGTCCGTCCTTGTTCATCCAGTTCAAGATAGACCCCGTTGAGTTCGGCGGGTCCTTTTGCAATTTCAAATTTCACCGGCCGTTTTGTGATGAACCTCTGAATCGCCAATTCCTTCTTGACCCCCAAAACCGAATCGGTTGGTCCGCACATCCCCACATCGGTAATATAACCGGTCCCACCGGGCAGAATACGTTCATCGGCGGTGGCCACATGGGTATGGGTTCCCAAGACCGCGGAAGCCAGCCCGTCAAGGTAGTGGGCAAGGGCCAGCTTTTCCGAAGTGGCTTCGGCATGAAAATCCACCAGCACATACGGGGTTTTTTCTTTTAACAGACTTACCTGCTCCTTGGCCACCCGGAAGGGACAGTCCAAAGCAGGCTCCAGATAAACCTGGCCCATTAGACTAAGCACCCCCACCGGATACCCGTTTTTGGCCACAAACAAACCGGCACTCTCCCCCGGGGTCTCCGGCGGGTAATTGGCCGGGCGCAATACTTGTTTGTACCGGTCGAGGACTTGGTCGATCTCCCGGTGTTTCCAGGTGTGGTTACCCATGGTAATCACGTCCACACCCCTTTGAAAGAGCTCGTCCGCCACCTCCAAGGTCAGGCCAAAACCCCCCGCGGCGTTCTCGCCGTTCGCCACCGTTAAATCCGGCGCGTACTGCTGAATTAACTCCGGAAGCAACATCTTCACCAGTTCCCGCCCAGGACGGCCCACAATATCCCCCAAAAATACAACCTTCAAAATTCAGAACCCCCTGTGAATAAATCCCCCCGTATTCAGGGGGGATCCGAGTGATTAAAGATCAGGACGCGGCCTTCTTCACGAATCCCCGTCAGCTCTTTTTTCTGCGGCACTTCCTTCAACTCTTCCAGCATGTGGGCGATCATTTCCTCCTGGAAAAGCAGGTCCTCCTCCCCGGCCTCGCTCTCTTCCTCCTTAACCACCTTATCACCATAACGGTCATTAATGATTCTAATGGTTAAAGAAAGTTCATCGGGGGAAAAGGAAGCAATATCCCGTTTAATCTCCAAAAAGGTCAGCGCACCCTGCCGCTTGAAGGACAGTTCAATAATCTCCGGTTCAATCTGGTCCAAAAGAGCCAGGGTTTCCAGGCTCATCTTTAATTCTTTCCGGAACGCCTGTTTTTCTTCGACTGACAGTTTTTGCTGAAGAATAAAACTAAAAACCAGACTAGAGTCAGCGGGGTTCAATTTCAAGGTGGCAATCTCCGGGTAACGGATCAGCAAAGAAACGATTAAACTCATCGAGCTGGTAAAGGTTTCGCCGTCCCGACTAAATACACCTTTCATTTTCCCACGATTCCTCTCATGGTAATGAAAAGGCAAGTAAGCCACTGAAGTGGCTTACTGCCTTATTTTGCGTAATCGACCGCTCTGATCTCCCGAATCACGACGACTTTAATCTGTCCGGGGTATTCCAACTCGGCCTCAACTTTCCTGGCCACTTCCCGTGAGATAAAAGCCGCCGCCGCATCATCCACTTTTTCCGGTTTAACCATAATCCTGATTTCCCGTCCCGCCTGGATGGCATAGGCTTTTTCGACGCCTTCAAACGAATCGGCAATCTTCTCCAAGCGCTCCAACCGTTTGATGTAGCTCTCCAGCGTCTCGCGCCTGGCTCCCGGCCGGGCTGCGGAAATCGCATCGGCCGCCTGCACCAAAACGGCTTCAACAGTGTTCGGTTCTATATCACCGTGGTGGGCGGCAATCGCGTGGATGACCGCCGCCGATTCGCGGAACTTTTTCGCAATTTCAGCCCCGATCGTCACATGAGGTCCTTCCACCTCATGGTCGATGGCCTTCCCAATGTCATGGAGGAGTCCAGCCCGTTTGGCTATATTGACATCGGCTCCTAGCTCTGCCGCAATCATGCCGGCTAAATGTGCAACCTCAATCGAATGTTTCAAGACATTCTGCCCGTAACTGGTCCGGTATTTCAACCGGCCCAACAACCGAATCAACTCTGGGTGAAGATTGGGGATCCCAACCTCGATCGTGGCTTGTTCCCCTTCTTCTTTGATGATCGTTTCCACTTCTTTCCGGGCTTTTTCTACCATCTCTTCGATGCGCGCCGGATGGATCCGGCCATCAGCAATCAAGCGTTCTAAGGCAAGCCGCGCGATCTCGCGCCGCACGGGGTCAAAACCGGAAAGAATCACCGCCTCGGGAGTATCGTCGATAATGAGATCAATCCCGGTCAAGGTTTCCAGCGCCCGGATGTTCCGGCCTTCCCGGCCGATGATCCGACCTTTCATCTCGTCATTTGGCAACACCACCACCGATACCGTGGTTTCGGCCACATGATCGGCGGCGTAGCGTTGAATCGCCGTGGCAATGATGTCCCGGGCTTTCTTATCGGCTTCTTCCTTAATCTTCGTTTCATATTCCCGGACCCGGACCGCCATCTCCTGCGCCAGTTCTTTTTTCAATTCAGAAAAGAGGAATTCTTTTGCTTCCTCGACGGTTAAACCGGAGATCTTCTCCAGTTCTTCGCGTTCCTTCTGTTTTAGCTCATGCAGTTCCGCCTTGAGCTTATCCAACTCGCTCTCTTTCTTGTTGAGATTGTCCTCTTTCTTCTCCAGCGTCTCGAGCTTGCGGTCAATATTTGCTTCTTTTTGCTCAATTCGTTTCTCCCACCGCTGGATCTCATTACGCCTTTCCCGGATCTCCCGGTCCAAATCGTTTTTGATCCGAAGGGCTTCTTCTTTCGCTTCCAGAATGGATTCCCGTTTTTTTGCTTCCGCTTCCCGTTCGGCTTCTTGTAATATCATATTGGCGGTTTCTTCGGCTGACCTTAAATTCATCGCCGTTCTGATCTTTTCGACGACAACACCGCCGGCTATACCCAGAAGAACCAATAATGCGATCAACCAAAATTCGATACCCAACACCTCCTTTTTCAATAAGCCTCAATACTAAATGAAGCCGAGCAAGAACTCGGCTTCTTGGTGTTCTCCTCCAGCTTTAATTCTATCTTTTTTGAAAAAAGCTGTCAAGACTCCTTGTGATCGTCCAAGTAAGGGTGGATTTCTTCGGCCGGAAAACCGGCGGCATACATGCGCCGTGCCCACCGGATAATCACCCGTTTATCTTGCGGGGAACATTCCGGATCCCCAAAGTATTTTTGCCACCAAAACCGGACATTCTCCCGTTCCTGGGCGGGGGGATAGTAAAGATCCAGCCCCTCTTCAACCAGTTGCGGATCGAGTCCGGCCAGGCATAACCGTTGGCGGATATAGGAACGGCTTTTCTTCGCTGCCAGGTGCTTGTCGATCTGTCGCCGGAGATAAGTCGCATCATCAAGATAATTCCATTCGCGTAAGCGCGCCAACGCCGCCATGATCTCTTCCCGCTGGTAGCCTTGGCCTTCCAGTTTACGCTCCAGCTCCCGGGTGGAATAGTCCCGCCGCCCAAGCAGAGTCAAGGCGTAACTAAGCGCCGGTTCCTTTGGCTTCATTTTTGCTCAGCCTTGACCGGACGGCTCGCCTTCGCCTCTCCTTCTTTGCGGGCATCTTCCCCTTTTTTCTCCGGCCGCTTCAAGCCGCACTTTTCATAGATCGCGGTCTCCACCCGGTCTAAGAGCTCCGGATTCTGCTTCAGAAAGGTAATGGCATTTTCCCGTCCCTGTCCTAAACGGGTCTCGCCATAAGAGAACCACGTGCCGCTTTTGTCGACAATATTCTTCTCCACGGCTAAATCGAGGAGACAACCAACCTTCGAGATCCCTTCCCCGTAAACGATATCAAACTCCGCTTCCTTAAACGGCGGTGCTACCTTGTTTTTAACCACCTTGACCCGGGTCCGGTTCCCGATAAAATCGCTCCCCTGTTTCAGCGTCTCAATACGTCGCACTTCCAGCCGGATGGTGGCGTAAAACTTTAAAGCCCGTCCCCCCGGGGTAACCTCCGGGTTACCGAACATCACCCCGACCTTCTCCCGGATTTGGTTAATGAAGATCGCCACCGCCTGCGACTTGCTGATCGCGCCGGTTAATTTACGCAAAGCCTGGGACATCAACCGGGCTTGCAAACCCACATGGGAATCGCCCATTTCGCCCTCGATCTCGGCCCGAGGCGTTAAAGCCGCCACCGAGTCGATCACAACCACATCGATGGCGCCGCTCCGGACCAGCGCCTCGGCGATCTCCAGCGCCTGCTCCCCGGTATCCGGTTGGGAGATCAAAAGATTGTCAATATCCACGCCTAGCTTGCGCGCGTATAAAGGATCCAACGCGTGCTCGGCGTCGATGAAAGCGGCAATCCCGCCCAGTTTTTGCGCCTCCGCCACCATATGCAACGCCACGGTGGTTTTCCCTGAGGATTCGGGCCCGTAAATCTCAATCACCCGGCCACGGGGAATCCCCCCCACGCCCAGCGCCAGGTCCAAAGTGACCGCCCCGGTGGGAATCACATCTATGTTCATCTTGGCGTCCGCTTCCCCCATTTTCATGATCGAACCTTT
>JAAYMP010000036.1 GCA_012521315.1 Bacillota bacterium | reverse complement strand
GGGTAGTAGGTTACCGGTAGCATCAGAATTCCCCCCGCGCGCGTCTCGCCCGTAGTCACCGTACCTTACCCCGTCTTCCTGTTACGATCCGGTCTTTTTGAAGCCCCTTTTCCTTCCTGTCTTCCCAGCAATTTTTAGAGAACATATAAGCCGATCCGGAAGATGCGCCTCTACCTTCCAGCCTAGGCCAATTATATTATTTAGATCCTTCTTGCCCTGTCTTCACCGCCAGTTCGGTAAGGGCCGGCGCCAACCAGGAATAACGGTCTTCAATCTTGTTATTCCGGACGGCGATCGCCAACGCCTTTTTCGTCCCCACCAGCACCACCATTTTTTTCGCCCGCGTGATCCCGGTGTACAACAGATTCCGCTGCAACAAAATATAATGCTGGGTCGTAAGGGGCATAATGACCACCGGGTACTCGCTGCCCTGGCTCTTGTGGACAGAGATGGCATAGGCCAAAACCAACTCGTCCAGTACCTCATAGGCGTAACTGACCAGCCGCTCTTCCTGTTCATCCGCGAACGCGACGGTGAGGGTCTGCTCTTCCGGGTCAAGGGCGACGATCTGTCCCAGATCGCCGTTGAAGACCATCTTCTGGTAGTTGTTCCGGATCTGCATGACTTTATCCCGGCGACGAAAGACACGATCCCCGAAACGCACCTCGGCCGTGGCGCCCCCGCCCGGATTTAAAGTTTGTTGGAGAAGGGTATTGAGGTTGTCCACCCCGGTGATGGTCCGGCGCATCGGGGAAAGAACCTGGATATCCTCGATCGGATCGCACTGCAAATAGCGGGGCAGCCGCACCGTCACCAGGCGGAGGATCTCCGCCACAATCTGCTCCGGTGTGGACGCATGGACGAAGAAGAAGTCGGCGGCCCCCTCAAAAACCGGCATTTTCCCCGCATTAATCCGGTGGGCGTTGGTCACAATCTTGCTTTCTTGCGCCTGCCGGAAGATGGTCTCCAGGCGGACCAGGGGAATCACGCCCGAGGCGACCAAATCCCGGAGGACCGAACCCGGCCCCACCGATGGCAACTGGTCCTGATCACCAACCAAAACCAGCCGGGTCCCGGGGGTCAGCGCTTTTAACAAGTGGTAAAACAGCAGCAGGTCAACCATGGAGACCTCGTCGATAATGACAATATCCGCTTCCAGCGGCCGCTCCTCGTTCCGCCCATAGCTTAAACCGCTCCCCGGCGTGTAACCAAACTCCAGTAACCGGTGGATGGTTTTGGCCTCTTCCCCGGTGGCTTCTTTCAGTCGCTTCGCCGCCCGCCCGGTGGGGGCCGCGAGCAAGGCTTTTTCGCCCCTTAACTGGCACAGGCGGATCAAACTGCGGATCGTGGTCGTCTTCCCGGTTCCCGGGCCGCCGGTAATGATTGAAACCCCTTCCTGCAACGCTTTCTCCACGGCCAAGCGCTGTTCAAAAGTGAGGGTGCCAAGTTCCTCCGCGGGAAAAAGGAGCGGCCGTGCCGCCGGCTGTTCTTTCACGAGCAAGAGGAGTTTCTCGGCGGTCTTCCGTTCACACCAGTAGAAAGAGGCCAAGTAAAGCCGGTTGTCCTCCACAAAAACCTCTTTTTCTTCCACCAAATCATTGATCGCCCGCTGCACCACCTCTTCCGGGGCCTCCAGTTCCTTGCCGACCGCGGCCACAAAGTCAGTGTACAACACATAGACATGGCCTTCCTCGGTCTCCTTCCGGAGAAAATAGAGCACCCCGGCCCGCACCCGTTCCAAAGCGACCGGGTCTTTACGCCCCAGGAGGCCGGCAATGTGGTCGGCGGTTTTAAAGCCGACCCCAAACAATTCGTCGGCCAACCGATATGGATTCGCCCGGATCACCGCCGCGGCCTGTTCCCCGTAACGGCGGTAGATCTTCGTCGCCAGGACGGGGGTGATCCCGACCCCCCTTAAAAAGACCATCATCCGCTGGATCGCTTTCTGCTCGGCCAGGGCGGCCCGGATCTTCTCCGCTTTCTGCGGCCCGATTCCTTCCACTTCTTTCAGGCGTTCCGGGGTTTCGTCGATCACCTTCAACGTCTCCAGGCCGAAGGTGGCCACGATTTTTTTTGCGGTCACCGGACCGATCCCCTTCACCAAACCCGACCCCAGGTACCGCTCGATCCCCTCCACCGTCACCGGGGGAAGGACCTCAAAGGTTTCCACCTTAAACTGCCGCCCATAGGTGGGATGGACTGTCCAATCCCCGCCCAGGCGTAGACTTTCACCGGTACTGATGTTGGGGAGAACACCGACAATGGTCAGTTGCTCCGTGGCCGTTTTAAAACGGGCCACCGTATACCCATTTTGCTCATTATGAAAAGTGATCCGCTCCACCAGGCCCTCAATTACGGTCACGAATTTCCCCTCCTTCCCCCGCCCACAGTTGCCGGTCAAGGATCCGTTGGGCCAAATACCCGGTCAGCCAACCGGAGGGCAACGCCAAGAGCAAAGCCCAGGGCAGCAAATAATAGATCCGGGTGCCGGGAACAAGCAGATACAAGGTGAAGAGTTGTCCAAAGTTATGGGCAACGGCTCCAACCACGCTAATGCCGTTTAGACTGAAGAGGCGCGACCGGTAGCGCCGTAAGAGCCCCATCACCAACAGGGCGGCCACACTTCCCCCGACGCTCAAAGCAAAAGGGACCGAGAATAAGGTCCCGGTCAACAGCGCCGCCAGCACGATCCGGCCGCCAGTCACCCCCCATAGCATCCGCGGGCTCTCCGCCACAAGGACCACCAACGTCACCACGTTCGCCAACCCGATCCGGGCCCCCGGGATCGGGACCACCAAACCCAGGGGGACCAAAAAAGTCTCCAGGAGGTTAAGGGTGACCCCCAGGGCGATATAGGCACTGGTCTTCGTAATGGTATTAATCCGTTCCCGGCTCGAGGTTGGTTTCTTCTTCATTGCCTTCCCATTCTTTACTATAATAAGCCAAAGACTCCAGCATTAAAGTGAAGTCCGCATGGTGAACCCTGACCCCCGCGGGGACGGTCAGTTTAACCGGGGCAAAATTGAGAAAGGCCTTCACCCCGTTGGCCACACAACGGTCCAGGATCTCCTGGGCCGCCCCGGCGGGCACCGTCAGGATCATAATCTTCAATTCCAGTTCTTTGATGAGTTCCGGCAGGCGCGCGACTGGGTAAACCTCCACCGCGGCAATCCGCCGCCCGATTTTCCGTTCGTCCTGGTCAAAGGCGGCTCTCATCCGTAAACCTTCCCGGCTGAGAATCTCCCGCTG
>JAAYMP010000035.1 GCA_012521315.1 Bacillota bacterium | reverse complement strand
ATGGGGACAAGATCCGGGGATCTTGATCCGGCGATCGTCCCCTTGCTCGGAAGCAAATTAAATCTCACTCCGGAACAGGCCGATGAATACTTGAATAAAAAAAGCGGGTTTGCGGGGTTGACCGGTTTCTCCGATATGCGTGATATCCAGCGGGAACGCCAGGCGGGCAATCCGCGCGCCCAGGAAGCTTATGACTTGTTCGTCTACCGGATTGTCAAGTACATCGGGGCCTACATGACGGCCTTGAAAGGCCTTGACGTGCTGGTCTTTACGGCAGGGATCGGTGAGAATGACTGGAAAGCACGGGCGGATATCTGTCGGGAGCTTGAATTCCTTGGGGTCAAGATGGATTACGCCAAAAATGAAGAACTACGTGGAAAAGAGGCGATCTTGAGTCTTCCTGATTCGAAGGTGAAGGTCCTCCTGATCCCCACTAATGAGGAGTTGGTGATTGCCCAGGATACCATGGCCTTAATCTCGTAAAACAAGGGGGATTTTCAATTTCTTGACATCGGCGGCGGACCCGGCTATAATGGTAGTTAACGATTTTGAGGAGTTGGCATTCTTGGAAGGCAAAAATATTGCTACTAATCGTCGGGCCCGACACGAATATTTTATCGAAGAGACGATCGAAGCAGGAGTGGTTTTAACGGGGACAGAGGTGAAATCATTACGGCAAGGCAAGGGAAACCTCAATGAAAGCTACGCTCAGCTTAAAGAGGAGGAGGTTTTTCTTTACAACTGTCATATAAGCCCGTATGATTTTGGGAACCGGTATAACCATGATCCTTTGCGTCCCCGTAAACTGCTTTTGCATAAGGTAGAGATCCGGAAATTAGCGGCGAAAATAAAGGAAAAGGGTTATACCTTAGTACCGTTAAACATGTATTTTGACCGGCATAACCGCGTTAAAATCGAGTTGGCCTTGGCCAAAGGGAAGAAACTTTACGACAAACGTCATGACCTTGCCAAACGGGATGCGGCGCGGGAAGTAGACCGGACGTTGAAGGGAAGACCTGACTAGAAAGGTGAGAGATGGTTTCAGCGTAAGGTTTGCGAAAACGCAGCGGATCGTGTATAATAAATAAGGTAAACTTATTTCCCGTTGGGGGCGACCGGTTTCGACGGGGAGTGTGGTGACAGGGGTAGCGGGTCGAGGTGCTGTGGCCTCGTTAAACTGCAGCAAGCACAATAAGTGCCAATAACAATTACGCTTTAGCTGCTTAATTAGAGCAGCCGTCCAATCCGGATTTTACCTGGGAATCTGGTGCGGGCGTCACTTAAACCAGGTTGCTCACCGGCCAATTCTCGGAGGACGGTGCTAAGCGCATCGAGATAGCCGCGGTTCAGTTGGTCCGTAGACGGGACTTAGGCGAAGACTAAAATACGGACTGCACCCGGAGAGACTCCTGTGGTCATCTTTCCGGACGGGGGTTCGACTCCCCCCGCCTCCACCAAAACATCCATTAGGATGATTTGATTTATAACCGGATAATTTGGCTTATAACTACCAAACAGATAATATTAATTATTTATGTTACTTATATTATCAAATATCAAATCAAGAAGATCACGGGTTTTATTACAGGTTGGCCGCGTTCGTAACAAACCGGAGGAAAGGAGACGTTGTGCTGATGAACCATAAAATTTCTTCGGCGATCGGCGAGATAGTTGAGGCTCAGGGCTCCTCCCTGACGGCGGCGGAAGCGATTACGAAATTAAAGGAAAGATTTTCGGATGCGGAGTTGGAGGAGTTTTATAAAGCACTGAATTTCAGCGACCTTGAACAAGCAGTACAAGCGATTATCAATGACATTAAAGGTTAACCCCGTACGGGGTTGTTTTTTTTTTACTCATTTGTTGCCTCCAGGCAATGGGAAGTTAACCATTTCTTGTTAAAATAAACATGAGCCATAACAAACAACCTTTTCCATTTTCCTCCTTTTTATCATACGGGGTTTGTCCACATAACCCGCAGGTGCCGAGTAAGCGGGGGCATTATACCCGCTGATGATGTGGAACTTTAACCTCTACAAAGGCCTTAAACTACTTAAGGCCAACCACTCAGCGTGCGCCGTTGGGCGCTCTTTTTTTTACCTTACGGGAACCATTGTGGATAAAGAACGTTTCTTCTTATATCACCTCCTTTTATATAGTCCCCTCTGCCGAGGGGATTTTTTCTTTAGGGGAGAAGCAGTCCGCAGAGGGCGGATATGGCAATGACGGGAATCGGGTGGAGGCGCCTTACGCTTAGTAAGAAGAGGGCGACCAGGAAGATCAGGACCGATTGAGCATCGACCAAAGCGGCGCCGCCCAGCCGCCAGAGGGCGATACCGATTAACCCGATGATCGCGGGCTTTACACCGGTAAAAAAGCCTTTCGCCCAAGGTGATTCCATTAGGCCGCCGAAAAAGCGGGCGATGAGAAGAATGATCAGAAAAGAGGGGAGGACCACGCCTAGCGTGGCAAAGACGGAACCCCATAAGCCCGCGATCCGGAAACCAACAAAAGTAGCGGTGTTGACGGCGACCGGACCCGGTGTCATTTCGGCGATGGCGATCATCTCAAGGAATTCCTGCTGGGTTAACCAGCCGTGATGATGGATCACCGCATCATGGATCAAAGGAAGCATCGCGTAGCCGCCGCCAAAGGTGAAAGCGCCAATCTTGAAAAAGGTTAAGAAAAGATCGAGGACCAGTCTCATGGTTGAGATCACCTACTTATGAAAATAATATCCGGACCTTTACCCGGTTCCAGCGGCCGCGCGGCCAAAGTGGTCAACGCGGGGGGCGAAGGGAATAAAGGATCCCCGCGCCGGCGGCCATGAGCAGTGCGGGGATGGGCGGAAGGGCGAAGACGAGTTGCACCAGGAAGACGCCGAGGGCGACGGCATAGGCGAAGGAACTGGTCAGGATCTTCCGGCCCAGTTTAAAAAGGGCGTGACCGATTAAAGCAACAACCGCCGGCCGGATCCCGTAAAAAAGCCGTTCAACCACGGGGTGGCCGGCAAAACGGGGTAGAAAAACGGCGATGGTCAGGATGATCAAGAAGGAAGGGAGGACGACGCCCAGCGAAGCTGCGGCCGCGCCGGGGACGCCGACGGTCCGGTAGCCAACGAACGTGGCGGTATTAATCGCCACCGGCCCCGGCGTCATCTCGGCGATGGCCAGGATCGTGGTGACCTCCTCCGTATCAAGCCATTGGTGTTCCTCCAGGACCTCCCGCTGGATCAGGGGGAGCATTGCGTATCCGCCACCAATGGTGAAAGCGCCGATTTTAAAGAAGGTGAAGAAAAGGTCGAAGAGGGAGGTTTTTTTCTTCATTTTTTGCACCGTCCTCTTGTCGGCAGTGAAAAAAGAACCTGGGTGAAGCCCAGGTTCTTTTTATGCCTTTGTTTACCAGTTAAAGTGAGCCTTGATCCGCTCAACGACGGCCTCCGGGGTAAAGCCGAAAAGTTTCTGCAGGTCACCTGCGGGGGCGCTGGCGCCAAAGCGGTCAAGGGAGATCACCAGACCGGCAGGACCGGTCAATTGGTACCAACCGCTGCCCACGCCGGCTTCAAGCGTAACCCGCGGTAGATCGGTGCCCAGGACGCGCTTGATGTAGGCCTGCTCCTGAGCCAAAAAGACTTCGCGGCAAGGCATGGAGACTACCCGGGCCTTCTTTCCTTCGGCCGCCAGTTTATCCGCGGCGGCGAGGGCCAAGGCGACTTCACTTCCGGTGGCGATGATCACCAGGTCGGCACCGCCTTCCGGTTCACGGATGACGTAACCGCCTCGTTTAAACCCGTCCAAAGTGGTTCCGGCAAGGGTGGGTACCTTTTGTCTGGTTAAGAGTAGCGCGGTAGGGCCATCGGTCCGTTGGAGGGCGGCCAACCAGGCCCAGGCCGTTTCGTTGGCGTCGGCCGGGCGGAAGGTATGGAGGCCGGGGATGATCCGCAGCGCCTCGGCGTGTTCAATCGGCTGGTGGGTGGGCCCGTCTTCGCCTACGTAGAAGGAGTCATGGGTAAAGACGAAGATGACCGGTTGTTTCATCAAGGCGGCTAAACGGATCGGGGGCCGCATATAATCGGCGAAGACAAAGAAGGTCGAGCCGTAAACCCGGAACCCGCCATGAAGCGCCATCCCGTTTAAAATGGCTCCCATCCCGTGTTCTCTGACGCCAAAGTGGAGGTTCTTTCCACTGAAGTCAGCGCCGCTCACATCACCAGCCCCGTTGATATAGGTTTTGGTGGAGGGCGCCAGGTCGGCCGAGCCGCCGACCAGTTCGGGGAGGGTGGGCGCCAACGCGTTTAAGACTTTACCGCCGACATCACGGGTGGCGAAAGCGGTTCCGGCTTCGAATTTGGGCAGGACGGCCTCCAGACCGGCGGGGAGTTCTTTCTGCATGATCCGGTCCCACTCCGCTTTTAAAGCGGGGTTGGCTGCAGCCCAGTCGGCGAAGCGGCGCTCCCAATCTTGACGGTGTTTGGCCCATTCGCCCCGTTTTGCCTGGAAGTAATCCTTTACTTCGGCGGGGACGTAGAATTCTTCCGCGGGTAGTCCCAGGTTCTTTTTGAGGACGGCGACGTTTTCTTTGCCCAAGGGGGCACCATGGACACTCGCGTTCCCGGCGAGGGGACTGGCATAGCCAATTTCGGTTTTGGCCACGATCAGGCTCGGACGGTTGTGGTCGGCTTTGGCTTCGGCAATGGCCTTGCGGATCGCCTCCGGATTATGGCCGTCAATGCTCAGCACCTGCCAACCATAGGCAGCAAAGCGTTTCGGCACGTCCTCTTTAAAGGCCAGGTCCGTCGGGCCTTCGATCGAGATCTCGTTATCATCATAAAAGACGATCAGTTTGCCCAGTTTCAAGTCGCCGGCCAGGGAACAGGCTTCAGACGCGACCCCCTCCATCAAACAGCCGTCGCCGGCGATTACATATGTATAATGGTTTACGATCTCGTGTCCGGGCTTGTTGTACCGGGCGGCCAACATCCTTTCGGCTAAAGCCATGCCCACGGCATTAGCGATGCCTTGCCCCAGGGGGCCGGTGGTGGTTTCGATGCCGGGGACTTCCCAGTATTCGGGGTGGCCGGGGGTTTTGGAGTTTAATTGGCGAAAACGCTTCAGTTCTTCCATCGGCAGTGGATAGCCGGTTAAATGTAAAAGGCTATAGAGGAGTGCTGAACCATGTCCGGCGGAGAGGATAAAACGGTCCCGGTCCGGCCAGTCCGGGCACGTCGGATCATGTTTTAAGAATTCAGCGTAGAGAACCGCCGCCAAATCCGCCGTACCCAGTGGCATGCCGGGGGGGCCGGAATTGGCTTTTTCAACCATATCCGCTGCTAATCCTCTAATTGTGTTCGCAACTGTGGTAATCATGGATAAGCTCCTTTCCTAAAAATTTTGGCTATTTTTTTAAGCTCAGATCCATAAAATTATTATTTCTCCAGGTCCGGGGATAATCCTCTCCGAAACGATGTTACGAAAATGTAATTCAAGCTTCGGACGGGATCAGCCCCAATTGGTGTGTTAATCTTTTCAGATCCGGCGGCAGCGGGGCGCGAAACTTGAGCCACCGTTGGGAACGGGGGTGGCGAAAACTAAGGCTGACGGCATGAAGCGCCGGCCGGGAAAAGTCCGGATCAGCCTGCCCGTAGAGGGCGTCTCCCCACAACGGGGCCTGCAAATGCGCAAAGTGGACCCGGATCTGATGGGTGCGCCCGGTCATTAACTTGACAAGCAACAGGGCGGCTTGGTCCGAGCGCCTCAGCGTCCGGAAACGGGTCCGGGCGGGTTGGCCGGCGGGATCGATGTAACGCTTGATCCCGGTGGCGCTTTTTTTGATCGGGGCGGTGATCAGGCCATGGGTGGAGGGGAGATGACCGGCGGTGACGGCCAGGTATAGCCGGTTGATCGTGTTGTTTTGCAACTGTAAAGAGAGTTGCTGGTGGGACCAGGAGTTTTTGGCGACCAAAAGCAGGCCGGAGGTGGACTGGTCCAAACGGTGCACCGCATGGAAGGCCGCGGCGGACCCGGTTTGTTGCCAGTGGTAGGTCAGGGCATTGGCCAATGTCCCGGTCCGGTGAAAGCGCACGGGATGGACCAGCATCCCGGCAGGTTTATTCACCACGATCAGATCGGGGTCTTCGTAGACGATCGCCACCGGGATCTTTTCCGCGACCAGGTTCTGGGGAGGTGGGGGTGGAAAGCGAACGAGCAGGTCTTCTCCGCCCCGGAGCCGGGTCTTGGCATAGACGGGTACGCCGTTTAAGATCAACCCATTGCATTTCTTCAGGGCAATAATTTGCCGGCGGGAAAAGGAATAATCCTGGCGCAAGACCGACTCGATGGTCCGTCCCCGCCAGGACGGGAGAATTCTGATCTGCAGGGGAGGAAGTTGGGACATGGGCGACCTCCTATGGACAAGGAATCGCCTCTATTATAACATAGTCGTGGGCGCTTGTTACTTGTACTTTCCGCCCGGGGACAAATAGTGAGCGCGCCGAATATGCTAGATTGAAAGCGGTTAAAACCGCTGTTGTCATCATTGGAAAGAGCAGGAGATAGCTTCGACCCGGATTTAGTTTCCGCATTAAGGAGGGAGAAACATGTACGTAGACCAGATCATCCCGGACCAGGAATACTACGACCCAACAGCTACGCACCCGGTCCCCCCTTGTTCAGGCGCTACTTACACCGTTGTCCAGGGGGATACCTTGTTTCAGATCGCCCAGCGCTTTGGCGTTTCTTTGGCGGCGCTGCTGGCGGTTAACCCACAAATCGCCAACCCCGATCTGATCTTTCCGGGACAAGTAATTTGTTTGCCGCCGCCGACGCAACCAATGCCGGTCTGCCCGAGCGGTTTGAGTTATATGGTGGTCCCAGGGGACACGCTCTTTACCATTGCCGAGCGGTTGGGAGTGACCGTCGAAGAGCTTTTGTCTCTGAACCCGCAGATCACCGACCCCAATCAGCTCCAACCCGGCGAACTGCTCTGTATTCCGGAGCCCATGCCGCAACCGTCCCCGCCGGTACCGCCGCCAATGCCCTGCCCGCCCTGTCCGCCGCGGGAAGATCTTCTCTACCCTGTGCCGGGAAGGCCGGTGATCGGCCCGGTGCCCTGCCCGTCGCGGGAGAACGAACGTTACCCGAGTGTGCCCACCGGGGGACCGTTACCGGAGCCCTATTACCCGGGGACCTTTGTTTATGCAGGCCATCAGGTGCCGTGGAATGAGTGCCCTTATCGCCCGCGCCGCCGGCGACTCTGCCGGAGGAGAAGAAGAAGGTTACTTTAAAGAAAGGAGGCGAAGCCTCCTTTCTGCCGTCCTGGCTTATTGCTGCGGACTGTTTTCTTTTTAAGGGGCCCTGGCGGCAGGGGCGGCCGGGAAAGCGGGTTGGCGGTGCCTGAGAAAAATGTTGCGTAGACGCCGCCCAGTTGTTTGGTGGAGGGACAAGCAAGGGCACCTAAAGCGTTTGGGAAAAAGTGAAAAAAAGGTCAAAAAAAATTTGACGGGAATAATTAAATATAGTAATATTAAACCATATTAATAAATATCATAAGGTTGTGGGGAGACAAATGGAGATTGAGTTATTGGACCTTACGATTAAACTGTTTGCCCTGGCTTTGCAAAGGGTGGTCTATGAACCGCTGGTCCAGAACGGAGAATGTTTGACGCAGGTTCAGGAGAACTGCCTGCGCTTTATCTATTACCACCAGACGCCGATGGTGAAAGAGGTTGCGGAAGGGTTGCAGATCAGTAACGCCGCGGTGACCAAACTGGTCGACCGGTTGGAAAAGAAAGGCCTGGTCCGCCGGGAGTTTTCCCGCACCGACCGGCGGCAGATCCTTTTGTCTCTCACCCCCGCCGGGATCCGCCTCTTGGAAGACGCCCGGCAGCAATCGCTTCAGCGCCTCCAGGCGGTTGTGGCGCGCCTTACCCCGGAAAGCCTGGCTGCTTTGGAGCAAAGCCTCCATGATTTTTTGGCGGCGACTTTAATCGACATCGAAACCCTGGATCAGATCTGTCTCCATTGCGGCCTGGCCCACCTGAACGAGTGTCCCGGAAACTTGATCTGCCGTGAATTGACCGGGCGGGATCGGGTTCCGAGCTAAATTAAATTAAAATAAGGGATAAAGGGAGGACTAGTGATGAAAAAATGGCAGTGTAGCGTTTGCGGGTACATCCATGATGGGGAGCAGGCGCCCGCGGCTTGCCCAAAATGCGGGGCGCCGAGGGAGAAGTTTAACGAGGTTCCGGCGGAAAAAAGCGCGTTGATTGACCGGTCCCGGAAGACCAACCAGATTTACATGGAAATCTCGGCCTTGCTGGAACAGGTGAAAGAACTCGCCGAGATTGGCCGGGACGATGAGTTGGATCCGGCCTGTGTTGCCCTGTTCAAAAAGGCCATCGGCTCTGCGGTGGAATTGCAACAAGCGATCAAGGCGGAGCTGGCCACCCATATGGGGAAAGGGAAATGGGGTTAAGTCAAAAGGCACAATCTTCTCATCGTAGAAAAAAACCCGCCGGAGGGCGGGTTTTTTATTGTCTGTGCCACAACCTAACCCATGCCTTAACCCAGGCACAACTGGCAGAGGTAGACCGCCAGAGAAGCACAGAGGGCAACGGTCATCAAGCCTTTTTCGTAGAAGGCTAGGAGGACGGCCACGCCGAAACCGACTAAGGCCGAGAGCGTGTTCCCGGTGGCGCTGAGGATGGCGGGGAAGGTCATTGCCCCCAAGACGGCATAAGGGACATAGTAAAGGAAGGATTGGATAAAGGGTGATTTGATCTTTTGGCGCAGGAAAACCAAAGGCGTGACCCGCGGCAGGTATGAGACCAACGCCATCAGCAAGACAGCAAGTAAGGTGCGGCCCATCATTGAACCTCCTTCCTTGGGAAATAATATGCGCCGTAGAGACAGGCGAGGATGGTGGCGACCATGATCCGCCATCCGGCCGACAACAGCCGAAGCCCGGGCAGCCAGGTCAGGGCGGTCGTGAGCCCGACCGCTACCCCGGCGACCCGGCGGATGGCGGGGGATTTTTTGGCCGGGGGTAGCACTAAAGCGATGAACATGGCGTATAAGGTAATACCCAGGGCGTTCTGGAGATTTTCGGGCAGCAGAGTACAGACGATCCCCCCTAGGAGGGTTCCGGTTCCCCAGCCGGTATAGGGGCCAATGATCAAGCCGGCCATGTAAGGAAAGGAGATCTCGGACCGCTCGAGGGAAGCGACGGTGAAGGTCTCGTCGGTAATGCCGAAGGCCAGCAGGCACCGTTCACTTAGGGTCAGGCCGGGGGCGAGTTTCTGCCCGAGGGACAAGGCCATCAGCAGATAGCGAAGGTTAATGACCAAAGTGGTCAGGGTAATCTCGAGGAGGGAAGCTCCGGCCAGGATCAGGTTGGTCCCGGCGTACTGTCCGGCCGAGGTCAGATTGGTGAGGGAAATAAGGGTGGCCACCCAGGCGGGGAGGCCGCCCCGCACGGCCAGCAAGCCGAAGGCAAAGGAGACCGGAAGATAACCCGGGGCGATGGGCAGCCCGTGGCGGAGGCCGAGGCTAAACTCCTGACTCTGCCGGCTTTTTGCCGAAGCTTGGTGGGGGGAGGTCAAGATTTGGTTTGACATGTGCGGTCCCTACCTTTATCAGATATTTTCATTGGTGGGATTTGACATTGATTTTTATCGTGATATATGTTAAAATACCATTCCTGGAACCAACCGAACCGGGTAACCGCGGGCGCAAGGACGAAAGGTTGCGCCT
>JAAYMP010000034.1 GCA_012521315.1 Bacillota bacterium | reverse complement strand
GCCGGCCCCTTTCGGGGCGACGGTGACCTGCAGGCGATCCCCGGGCACAATCCGGGTGTGGATTACCGCCGGCGTATTATCTTGGGTGTTAACCCGGGTCAGGGGCGATAACACCGATTTCCGGAGGTAGCCCTCCTGGTAGCCCCGGCGGACGCCCGCATTGACCGCCTCCTCCAGGTCCCCGCCGATCAGATGCAGATCTTGACCAATCTCCAGAAAAACCACGCAGATCCCGGTGTCCTGGCAAATGGGCAACTGTTCCCGGGCCGCCACCGCCAAATTCGCCAGCACTTGGTCAAGGATGAAACAGCCCAACGCCGACTCCTCTTCGTTGCGGGCCTTCTCAAGCAGAGCGCGGACCTCCGCGTCCAGTTCCCGGCAGGCCTCAACACACAACCGCGCGACCGTCTCCGTGACCACTCCCACATGGAGCTCCCGCATCGTCATCCCCCCGCCAAGCTAACACTAGAAACAAAAAAACTGCATCGGTACCTGCCGGTACTTCTGCAGTGAACTCTCTTATGGTGCCCAGGACCGGACTTGAACCGGTACGGTTGCCCATACGCCCCTCAAACGTACGCGTCTGCCAGTTCCGCCACCTGGGCACGTTCAGCATTTAAGATTATACAATCTTTAGTCGTGATTGTCAAGGCCTTGACCTTTTTCATCCGTTCATCACTAATCCCCTAACCTAAGAGCAGGTTCCCATGGCCCAAATTTGTATATCTTCCCTTGAACTCAAATTGAAATCCCTTTAAAAGCTCCTGTTTTACATATAAATACGAAACGAATCTACAGAAAGACCTCCGTTTTCAACAATTCTATTTCTTAAAGTTCATAACTATTACTAGCAAAACCGCCAATATTAAACCCAAAGATCTGTCAATTGTTTCGGGAAAGACAGTTTTACAAATCGTATCGCTCATTTGCGATTGGTTTCTCCGTTAAAAATCGTATTTCTCTTTTCTCAACAACTCTTGCCCAATCGATTTCATAACCGAAAGCCGGTCCCTTTGACCGTTCATAAGTTTTACGGTTACCCGCAACAATTTCACCGTATTGGCAGGAATAAGATCGGCCGCTCGCGAATATAGTAAAATACTTTTAAAAATTTTTTTATTAACATTTGCGACACACTATTACAAGAAATCGAGGTTGAGGAATGATTAAAAAAACAATCAATCAAGAACTCATGCGGACCAACAACAAAGCACAGATCCTCCGTTGCGTAAAGGCCAAACAGGTAGTTTCCAAGCGCGAACTCACCGAGGAACTCGGTTTAAGTACCACCACCGTTTCGACGTTCATCCGCGAACTGGAACAGGAGAATCTGATCCTCAACAGCGGGATCGCCCGTTCGACCGGCGGGCGAAGATCCCTCCTGTATCAATTAAACCCCGATTACTGTTATACTCTGGGGCTTGACCTTCAAGTCGACCGCATCGTCGGCGTCCTCCTTGATTTTAAAGGCGACATCAAAGCGGAGCAGGAGGTTGCCTTTCAGGATCGGGACGAGTGGAAGGTTGTCCCCCTGCTCAAAACTTTTATCCACGAATTATTGGCCGCTTACGAAATTCCCTGGTCGAAACTGGGCGGGATCGGGATTGGTGTCCCGGGCGTCCTGAACAGTGAGGCGGAGACGATCGATTTTGCCCCGAACCTGGGGTGGAAAAACGTGGATTTGCCGGCCATGCTCGCTTTGGATAAGCCCATCTATCTTGAGAACGAAGCCAACGCCGGCGCCCTGGGCGAAGTGGAGTACGGCTTGGGCCGCAACGTCGGCCATCTGGCTTACATCTCGGTCGGCATGGGGATCGGTTGCGGGTTAATCATCGACCATAAGTTGTTCGCCGGTCATCTCCGCAATGCGGGCGAATTTGGGCATATCACGGTGGAGCCGGAGGGGATCCTCTGCCCGTGCGGGAACAGGGGTTGCTGGGAGGTTTACGCTTCGAACGCCGCCGCCCTCCGGATGTATGCTGAAACGACCGGCAATAAGCAGATCTCTTTTCCGGAATTTCTCCTGAAATGCCAAGAAAACGACGGCCACGCCACCAACGTCCTCCGGACCGTCACCAAATACCTCGGCCTTGGGATCGCCAGCGTCATCAACGGCCTGAATCCGGAGATGGTGATCATCGGCGGCAAGATCACCAACCTCAAACCGCTAATCTTCAACTCGTTACTGAAAGAGATCAAAGCACGGGCCCTGGAGAAGTCCTTTGCCGGTGTCCGTTTGGAATTTTCTCAACTGGGAAATAAAGCTGCCGCTTTGGGCATGGGTTCCATCGTCCTTGCGCAGATCACCAATGCCCTGACCTGAGCAGCCGGAAAGTGAGGTGGTGACCGGGGTAAAACCGGATTGCGCAAAACTAAAAAAAGGGTGGTTAAAAATGACCTACTTACTCGGATATGACCTGGGAAGCTCCTCGATCAAAGCTTCCTTGCTGGCGGCCGACGGCCGGCTGGTGGCTTCGGCGGTCTCCCCCCAAACCGAACTGGCCATCGACGCCCCGCAACCGGGCTGGGCGGAACAACACCCGGAAACCTGGTGGCAACACGTGCAAGCCGCAACCGCCATGTTACTGGCGAAGGCTAACGTTAAACCGGACACGATTAAGGCCATCGGCATCTCCTACCAGATGCACGGTTTGGTCCTGGTGGACAAAGCGGGGGAGGTCTTACGGCCGGCGATCATCTGGTGTGACAGCAGGGCGGCCGGCATCGGCGACCGGGCTTTCCGCGCCCTCGGGGAAGACCTGTGTCTGTCCCGCTTGCTAAATTCCCCGGGGAACTTTACCGCGTCCAAATTAAAGTGGGTGCAAGAAAACGAACCGGAGATCTACCGGAAGATTTACAAGATGATGCTCCCCGGCGATTATCTGGCCATGAAACTGACCGGGGCCATTCAGACAACCCCGTCCGGCCTTTCCGAGGGGATCCTCTGGGACTACCGGGAACAAAAACTGGCCGACCTGCTCCTCGACCATTACGGCATCGACAAGGATTTAATTCCGGAAGTGGTTCCGACTTTCGCCCCCCAAGGCGAACTGACGAAAGCGGCCGCCGAAGCCCTGGGACTGAACCCGGGGACCCTGGTGGCTTACCGGGCCGGGGACCAACCGAATAACGCCTTTTCCCTTAATGTCCTGAACCCCGGCGAAGTAGCGGCAACCGCCGGGACGAGCGGGGTCGTTTACGGCGTCGGCGCCCAACCGGATTACGACCCAAAATCAAGGGTAAATACCTTTTTACACGTCAACCACCGGCCGGAGGACCCCCGCTACGGGATTCTCCTTTGCCTGAACGGAACAGGCATCTTAAACCGCTGGCTGAAAAATAACGTAATGCCGGATCAGGTCTCCTATGAGGAGATGAACCGTCTGGCCGCCCAGGTGCCCCCGGGGGCGGAGGGTTTGCTGATTTTCCCCTATGGCAACGGGGCGGAACGGACCCTGGAGAACAAAACAATCAACGCCTCCATTCGCGGTTTGAATTTCAACCTGCACCACCGCGGTCACCTGTTACGCGCCGCCCAGGAAGGGATCGTCTATGCCTTGAATTACGGTTTAGAGATCATGAAAAACATAGGCGTCCAGCCCAACCTGGTCCGGGCGGGCCAGGCCAACATGTTCTTGAGCCTCCTCTTCTGTGAAGTCTTTGCCACGGTGACCGGAGCCCGGGTTGAACTTTTCAATACCGACGGCGCGCAGGGGGCCGCCCGTGGCGCCGGGCTCGGAGCCGGGATCTACCCCGACCCAAAAGCGGCGTTTGCCGGTCTCCAGTCCCAAAAGATCATCGAACCCAACCCGAAACTCGCTCCCGTCTACCAAGAACTCTACGCCCAATGGGCGCGGGTCTTAACTGCGGAGTTGGGGCAATAAAAGGAGGTATCATTAATGAGCAAAAAAAGGAGTTTTCATTCGATCTGTCGTTGGACTTTTAATGCGGGAAAAGGCGGGTTTGTTCCCGCCCGGATTCGTCCCCAGTGGGACGGCCAGCAGTTAACCACCACCGATGTGGTGAAGTTGATTAAAGAACGGATTGCCCCACGGATGCCGGAATGGGTGACCTTGGGTTATGAGGTCCATTACGACACGGAGATTAACGAAGAAAATGCGGCCGCCGTCGTCGACGCCTTAAACGACGCCGGAGTTTACCTCGCCATGATCACCCCGGGGGCCCATAGCCATTTCGGTTACGGCGGAATTGCCTCCCTGGATCCCCGGGAACGGAAGCAGGCGGAGGAGCTTGGCTTGCGCACCGTGGATCTGGCCTATGGTCCGATGCGGAAGGCCTGGCATCCCGATCCGGAACTGGCCCCCTCCTTCGTCCTCTGGAACGGCTCCTACGGTTATGACCTGGCCACCATCGGGATTAAGCAAATGTACCAAAACCTCAAAGAAAGCGTAGCCGCTCTTTGCCGTTACGAAGCCCAAAAAGGCGGGGCCCTTTATATCGGTATTGAACCCAAACCCAACGAAGGCCATCCGGCAATGCTGTTGCCGACGGTCGCCTCCGCCCTGTTGTTCTTCCGCCGGCTGGAAGAGGAGTATGGCATCTCCCGGGCGAAAAAAGGTGTCAACAAAGAATTTGGCCATACGGAGATGATCGGCCTTGACCACATCTACGATACCGTTGAAGAACTGGATAATAACGCCATGGTCCATATGCACTTGAACAGCCAGGGGTATAACGACGGGATTACCTTGGGCGGCCCCGGCCGTTATGACATCGACCACGGCGTCAAAATCACCGGTTTCAATATTGCCATTGCCGGACTATTGCAAGAAGCGGGGTACAACCGTTGGCGCGGTCATGACATGCTCGTCCGGCCCTACGACAACGAAGAACAAGGCATCGACCGGATCGTCCGCAGCATTTTAAGTTGGGAAGCCTGTGCCCAGGCGGCGGCGAACCTGGATCGGGCGGCCCTCCTTGATGCTCTGGCCAACCGGGCCACGGGCAAAGCGGAAGACATTATGCGGGGCGCTCTGGTCGAAGCCCATAACTACTTCAACCAATTGTACAAAGGATAAATTTATAAACACCAAAAAGTCCTTGGGCGGCCTGACGGCCGTACCAAGGACTTTTTTATTTCACTATATACAGAAGCTCTCTGGTCGCTGTTGCAGGTGTATTGTCAGGTACCAAGGACTTTTTTGTTTGACCATCCATATGAAGCCTTTACCAGATTAAGCTTAGACCAAGATTAAGTTCGATTAATATCGATTGATATTAGAATATACCTTAATAACCTTTAGTTTCTGATCGGAAGGTACGTCTGGTAAGTATAGGTTAACTTCTGCTGGCTGCGGGGCCACACTTTAATCTCCCAATTCAGCTCGGAGACGGGGTTGGGCCCGGCTTGCAGGACCGCTTTGCGCACCACGGTGCCGCCCTCGCCAATTGAAACCACTTCGCCGGGGACCTCGTGGGTAACCTTCAGGGTAAGCTCGGTCTCTTTGGTGTTGTCGATCTCAATTTCGCCCCGGATCCGGACAAAGGCGTATTCCCGGTCCTGGAAGTCAATTCCCCCTTGGACCCGTTCAAACTCCACTTCACTGGCTTTCACCCGGACCGCCGGTTCCATCATCACCCGGATCTCACCACTTTGGTTACGGGCGATGTAGGGAAGATCGCCCATCCCTAAAGGCCGTTCGGCCATCATGAGCATGACCCGCCCTTCGATCCAGGGGAAAGGCGAGTTATTATAGACGCGGTATACTTTCCAAACCGGCTCGGCGAAGATCTGTCCGGAGCTCCCGGACGCACGGGCGAGCCGTACCTGGTAAAGGGGTTCGACCCGCACCCCGCTGCGGTAAAGGGGCAATAAGGCCCGCTCGCCCCGGCGCAGGGTGACGTCGTTCCGCCGGTACATGTTATAAGTCACGCGGGACGCGGCGATCTCCAGCTCAGGGCTGGGGGCATAAGCCAGTTTGTCGCTTTGGACCCCTCTCATCGTCAGTGCACCCCCGCGGGCCGCGAATCCTTGGTCCGTTTCAAAAACCACCAAGGGCGATAAACCGAAGGGAAATTGCGGTCCTCTTTCCGCCAGATAAACGGTGGCGTTGACCAGATCGTCCACCTCGTTCTGGATCACCCCCGAAAAGGAGAAGATGCCGCTCTGCTCCGACGGATCAATGTTGATGATGTACTCCGGGCTCCAGGAAAGTCCCGCCTGGAGATAACTGAGGCCCACCGGATATGTTGCGCTGCGGATCCCCGCTTCCCGGAAGCGGGCCCGTAATTTGCCTTTCAACTCCGTTTCCTGGCAGGTTAGGGAGACCGGCTCACAGAAATAGTAAGCGCCGATCAATTCCAAGGAGTAGAGCACATCGTTACTTTTTTCTTTGCCGCCTTCTTTGTCGGTCGTGGTCACCACTAAGTAATGGGGTTCCAGAAAACCTTTTATCACTCCGGATACGATCTCACCGTCGACCACCAGCTCGATCCCCTTGCCGATGTTCGCCCGGAAGAGTTCCGCCAAACTACCAACCGGGATCTCTTCCGCCTGTTCCTCCCGGTAAGCAACGACCTCTTCCAAGACTAATCCGGAATCGGTCGAGAACACCTCCAAACTTCCGTTCAAAGCCGGGGGCAGGAGATCGAAGACGCATTGGCCGTCTTCCAAAGCGACCTCCCCTTTCCGGACCAAAAAAGCAAAGCCGTCCGGGAAGATTACCGCTTCGGTGATCGGCGGCCGGTATCCGGCGTTAATCCCTCCACCGGTCGCCAGCAGCAAGAGCACCATGAGCGCTGATCCTATTAAAAATCTTATTCGTCCTCTTCGCATCAGAACACCCCACTTTTCCGTTGGTCGCCACAGGTCAAATAAATTAATATTTCCGCCCAAGTACCGGAAAACCTTCCTAAAACAAGAAACAAATCCCTACTTCTGCCAATCGGCCGTATCGAGCATGATCGTAACCGGCCCGTCGTTCACCAACTCCACGGCCATCGCGGCCCCGAAACGACCGGTGGCCACCGCCATCCCCCTGCCCCGCAGCGCCGCGATGAACCGCTCGTACAGATCCGTCCCCAACTCGGGTGGGGCCGCGTCCAGAAAACTCGGCCGCCGCCCTTTCCGGCAGTCGGCATAGAGGGTAAATTGGGAGACCACCAGGATGGACCCGCCCACATCCTGCACGGACCGGTTCATCTTTCCCTGGTCGTCTTCAAAGATCCGCAAGTTGATGATTTTATCCGCCAAAAGCTGCAGATCGGCCTCTTGGTCCGTCCGGCTGACCCCCAACAGCACCAGTAAACCCGGGCCAATCTCTCCGGTAACCTCATTCCCGATCCGGACGCGGGCGGAACTGACCCGTTGTAGCAACGCACGCATTATCCACTCTCCACCTTCTTTCTTGTTGTTTTTGTGGTCCGGAACACCCTCTGCACGCTTTTTACGGTCCGCAGTTTCGCAACCAGTTCTTTGACCTCGTCCAGGTGGCGGACATCCACCGTAAAATCCAGATAAGCAAGGCCTTTATTCGTACGCACATTAACGGCACTGACGTTTATCTTCATCAGCGTCATGATATTCATGATGTCGAGGAGGAGATTGTTGCGGTCCAGCGCCTCAATCTTGATGGCGATCGGATAGACCCCGGTCTCTTCCGTATCCCATTCCACCTGAATGAACCGCTCGCTCTCTTTGGGCAAGGTCGGGCAGTCCATGCGGTGAACCGCTACCCCCTTTCCCCTGGTGGTATAGCCGATGATCGGATCGCCGGGGACCGGGTTGCAACAGCGGGAAAAACGCACCAACAGGTTGGGAATCCCTTTGACTTTAACGCCGCCGGCCCGCCCCGACGGCTTCACCGCCCTCTCCGGTTTCTCCCCGGGCACCATCGCAAGGGGTTTTTTCTCCGGCTCCTTCACCGCCACCAGTTTAGCGGCGACTGCTTGGGAGGTAAGTTTGCGGTCCCCGACGGCAAACAGGAGATCGTCCCCTTGGATAAAACCGAACTTCCCGGCCACTTCCTGTAAAACCTCGGGTTTTAGGTAGGTCGACGGTTCATAACCGTTCTTTTTCAGTTCCCGCTCCAACTGCTCCCGGGCGAGCAGAATATACTCCTCCCGGCTTTGTTCCCGGAGCCAATTGCGGATCCGGCTTTTCGCCTTAGAAGTCACCACGAAGTTCAACCAATCCCGGCTGGGGCCCCCCTCCTGCTTCGTGGTGAGGATCTGCACGATATCGCCGTTGTTCAACTGATAATCCAGGGGAACCAGGCGGCCGTTCACCTTCGCCCCCACGCAACGGTGGCCGATGTGGGTGTGCACCGCATAGGCAAAGTCCACCGGCGTGGCCCCGGTGGGCAAATTTTTCACATCCCCCTTGGGGGTAAAAACAAAAACCTCATCCTCAAAAAGGTTCACCCGCAGGTTCTCAAGGAATTCGTCCGCATCATTAGCTTCCTCCTGCCACTCGAGGAGATGACGGAGCCAGGCGATTTTCTGCAGAAAGTCTTCATCCCGGACCGTCTTCCCTTCTTTATAACGCCAGTGGGCGGCGATGCCGTACTCCGCCACCTGGTGCATCTGCCAAGTCCGGATCTGGATCTCCACCGGCGCCCCCTTGTTCCCCATGACCGTGGTGTGGAGGGACTGGTACATGTTGGACTTCGGCACCGCGATATAATCCTTGAACCGGCCCGGGATCGGTTTCCACAGCGTATGCACCACCCCAAGGACCTCATAGCAATCCTGGATCGTCTCGACCAACACCCGTAAAGCCATCAGGTCGTAAATCTCCGAGAATTCCTTGTTCTGGTTGACCATTTTCTGGTAGACGCTGTACAGGTGTTTGGGGCGTCCCTGGATGTCGGCTTTCAGGTTCATCGCCTGCAAATTTTCCTCCAGGATCCTGATGTTCTCCTCGATCTCCCGCTCCCGCTCGGATCTTTTCTTGGCCACCATCTCCACCAGTTCGTAGTATTTCTCCGGCTCCAGGCAGTGGAAGGCGATATCCTCCAGTTCCCACTTCATCCAGTAGACCCCCAACCGGTGGGCTAACGGGGCATAGATGTCCAGCGTCTCCCGGGCGATCCGCTTCCGGCGCTCCGCGGGGAGGTATTGCAGGGTCCGCATGTTATGCAACCGGTCGGCCAGTTTGATCAGGATCACCCGGACGTCTTTGGCCATCGCCAAAAACATCTTCCGCAAGTTTTCCACCTGTTGTTCCTGTTTGTCCTGGAAAACAAGCTTGCGCAGTTTGGTGAGCCCGTCGACCAGGGCGGCTACTTCGCTCCCAAACTCGTTGCTGATCTCCTCCAAGCTGACGGTCGTGTCTTCCACCACATCATGGAGGAGAGCCGCAATGACGGAAATCGGGTCAAGGCCCATCTCTTCCACCAAAATATGGGCCACCGCCAAGGGGTGATTGATGTAAGCTTCTCCCGAATCGCGCCGCTGCCCCTTGTGGGCCGCTTTGGCAAATTCGTAAGCCCGCCGGATCTCCGCCTTCGCTTCCGGGCTGAATTTATCTGCTTTCTGTAATAAATCATCAATCGTCATGCGGCTTCACCTGTCAACTGACTTCCGGAAGTCGTAAATCTTTCAAAACCAACTGCAGTTGGTTGTTCCAATCATTTTCCGCGAGGTTAAAAGCCAAATCCAGACATTCGGCCCCGGCCAGCTCCTCCGTGAGCGCGCCGAAATTGAAACCAATCGCCTCACAAGTCACTGCTTGGTTCCCGACTTTCAGTTTTAAATGTTTGGCGTCTTTGCCCACACCCCAACAGGCGAAAAGGTTGACCCCCCGGCACGCGAAGACCGGTTCGGGATTACCCTCCCCGAAGGGGGCAAGCTGCGCCAGGTCATCCAGTAAACCTTTGGTCACCGCCTCCACCGGGATGACCTCCTCCACTTCCAAAGCGGGGGTCAGCAGTTCGGGCGTGAGCCGGGCCTCCGCCACCGCCAAAAAGGCCGCCGTAAAGTCGGCCAGATCCTTCTTTTCCAGTTCAAGACCGGCGGCATACTCATGCCCTCCGAAACGTTGTAAGTACCCACCGCACTCGACCAGCGCATTATATAGATGAAACCCGGGAATACTCCGCCCCGAGCCTCTGGCCCGGTCTCCGTCAAAACTGAACAGGACGGTTGGCCGGTAGTACTTCTCGGCGAGCTTGGAGGCGACAATCCCGATGACGCCGGGGTGCCACGGCCCGCCCAGGACAATCGCTTTCCCGGGAGGACCGGCCGCGGCCATGGCCTTCTCCGCTTCCCGGTAAACCTGTTCCTCAATCTGCTGGCGTTTCCGGTTCAAGGTTTCCAAGGAGGCCGCCAGTTTATGCGCCCGCCGCGGGTCCCCGTCCAGCAAAAGACGGAGCGCCTCCGCCGGATCGCCCAGGCGGCCGCCGGCATTGAGCCGCGGCGCCAGAATATAACCGACGTGGTAAGCGTTGACCGGTTTACCTACCAAGCCGGCCTGGCTGAGCAAAGTCCGGAGGCCGGTATTCTCCGTCGTGGTGATCCGCGCCAGTCCTTCTTTCACCAGGATCCGGTTCTCGCCCAAGAGGGGCACCACATCGGCGATGGTCCCCAACGCCACCAAATCTATGTTTTCCCATAAAACCGGCTCCAACTCGGGTTTTTTCGTCGCCAAACCCTGCAGCAGCTTGAAAGCGACCCCGACCCCGGCCAGCTCCGGAAAGGGATAGTCCGGTGACAGTTTCGGATTAACCAAAGCCGCCGCCGGCGGCAGCTGAACACCGGGTTCATGGTGGTCGGTCAGGAGCAAACGGACCCCTTCGGCGGCCAGATAGGCGGCCTCGTCCAGCGCGGAGATCCCGCAATCCACCGTGAGCACCAGGCGGCACCCGTGTTTGATCGCCTTCGTAAGCGCCTGGCGGTGCAACCCATAGCCTTCCTCCAGTCTTTTCGGGAGGTAATAAAGGATGTTGCCGTTGTTGTACGGGCGCAGCACCCGCAAAAGGAGGGCGACCGCGGTGATCCCATCTACATCATAGTCGCCGTAGATCAGGATGCGTTCCTGTTGTTCCAGGGCCGCGGCGAGCAACTCCACCGCCTCGGCCATTCCGTCGAGCAACAAGGGTG
>JAAYMP010000033.1 GCA_012521315.1 Bacillota bacterium | reverse complement strand
GCGGTTTCTTTTTTGGCGTGGCGTGGTTTGGTTGGGTGGGTTTATCCTGGTCAGTTTCGGAAGAAAACATGGTTCCCGATCTGGGCGGTTATTGGTTGAGAGCGGACCCATTTGTTCGTGGTTTTAGCCGGGTTGTAAAAACCGATGGCTCCGTTGGAAGGATCCCACCCGTTGATAGCGTCCTGGACCGCTTTTAGGGCCGTGGCGGTGGCGGGCAAGTTGATCCGCCCATCCATCACCGGACTGTATTGGTAATAAATCCCCTGGTCAACCTGGTAGATAATCTGGCTGATCGTGTTGGGATAACGGGGGTCGTTGAGCCGGTTGAGGACGGAAGCGGCGACGGCGACTTGTCCCTCGTAGGATTCCCCTTCGGCCTCCGCCCGGACTAAACGGGCGAGGAGCTCGATCTCCGTTTGGGAAAGGTTGAATTTAGTCCCGTAATGTCCACCGGTCCCCCCGTTGTTTCCGCCGGGGTTGGAAGGGGCTGCTCCGGTCGGGATCGTCAATACTTGACCGGGATAAATAAAATCGGAAGAGAGTTTATTGGCCGTTTTCAGGGCTTGGATGGTGGTGCCGAACCGCTTGGCAATTAGATAAAGGCTGTCATTGGTCCGGACCGTATAGAGTTGGCCGCTGGAAGGCGCTCCGGGGTTTGGGTTGGGACTCCCCTGGCCGAGCGGCAGGTAGAGAACTTGACCGACTTCCAAGTAGTTATGCCAGATATTGTTGGTAGTGCGCAGACTGGTGAGGGGAATTCCGTTCCGGGTGGCGATCAGGTAAAGAGAATCACCGGGGCGCACGGTATAGGCCGTGGGGATAATCAGGTTTTGCCCGGGATAAATCATATTTGAAGACAAATTGTTGCCATTTTTCAGCGTATCGGTGGGGACATTGAAACGGCGAGAAATAAGATACAACGAGTCACCCGGTTTGACTTGGTAGGTTTGGGCGTTGACGAGGACCGGTAAAAGCATGACCAGCAAGGCCAGCAAAAACGATCCGTAACGGATGTAACGTTTTTTGCCTTTCATCTTGTGAACACTCCTCTTTCATGTTGTCGTTTTTGGTCGCCAACGGCAATTGGAGGTGTGATGAAAGTCGGATCTACAGCGACATGGACGACCTGGCATAAACCATAATTCTTGCTAGAGCTGGGATTTCCTAGTGGGAATTAGAGGAAGAACCAGTTCTGAGAAAAAACAAAAAGTTTGGTAAGACCAGGAAAGGCGGTTAGAAAGCGGTATTTTTGGTTAGAATACTATTATTAATAATCATCAAGCGGGTGAAGCGAATTGTGATGGAACTATTCGGTCTGGGTGTTTTGGCGACCGTAACGGGGTTAATCGCCTTCTCCTGCCTGCTGGTGGTGGCCAGCCGGGGTTTGTCCTCCTTCATCTTTGCGTTTTTGTATAAACGGATTACCACCGAACGTTACTGGAGCAATCTCTTTGAAACTTATAATCTGGCGAAAAAGATTGGGCTCGGCCGTTTAGTCGAGACGGAATTGCGGGCGGCCCACGGGCAACCACCGGAGCGGCCCTTTGGCCGACGGCTTGTGGTTTCGCCCTGGAAAGATCTTTTTTTCAGTCCGGGTTATTTCTACCGCCAGCCGTTGTTGGACTACACGGAAGTCGGCACGGAGGTGGTGATTGGCCCGGAGGCCAAGTATCCTTTAAAAATAAGGATTCCGGTGCTGATCGGGGGAATGGCCTACGGGACGGCGTTGAGCGCAAAAACCAAGCAAGCGCTGGCTTTGGGGGCGACCATGGCCGGGACGGCGGCCAACACCGGGAACGGGCCGTTTTTGCCGGCGGAACGGGCCGCCGCCGAGAAACTGATCATTCAATATGCCCGCGGGAGCTGGGCGAAGGACATGGAGGTTTTACAAAAAGCGGATGCCGTCGAGATCCAACTGGGACAAGGCTTGTGGGGACCGGCCCCGGCCGAGCTCTCTCCGCGCCGTTTGGCCCGCAATCCCCAACTGCGTCAACTTTTAGGCGTCAAGCCGGGGGAAAAGGCGGTGATCCCGCCCCGTTTGTTGGAGGTGAAATCGAACCAGGATTTAAAGGAACTGGTGAGGGCGATCAGAGCGCAAACGGAGGGCGTGCCGGTGGGGTTTAAACTGGGGGCCACCCAATGGCTCGAACGGGAACTGGAGATCCTGGTCGAGGCCAAACCCGATTTTATCGCGATTGACGGGATGGAAGGGGGGACCCACGGCGGGCTGGCTTCCGCGCTGGACGCGATGGGGACGCCCACCCTTTATGCCTTGGTGCGGGCGCGACGGTTTTTGGACAAGGCAAAACTGTCGGGCAAGATCTCCCTCTTGATCGGGGGTGGCCTCTTTACGGGGATGGATTTCTTGAAAGCCCTGGCTTTGGGGGCGGATGCGGTCTTTATCGGGACCATCGCTCTGCTTTCTTTGGTTCATACCCAAGCGGTCAAGGTCCTGCCGTGGGAACCGCCGACTAAATTGATCTTTGAAGGCTCGCCACAGAAAAACAAGCTCAATATCGATCAAGGGGCGCAAAGCCTGGCCAATTTCTTAAAAGCGGCGGTGGAGGAGATGCAGTTGGCCGCGGCGTGTTTGGGGAAAGAGAACTTGAGTGCGGTTGATAAAAATGATCTGTCCACGCTCAACCGGGAACTGGCCACCTATTTGGGGATCAGGTGGTGTGGGGACCCGGCCGTATAGGTCCGTATAGGGCCGTACAAGATCGGTAGCCGCCTCCGCCAACAGGCTGGCGCCGCGAAAGGAAGGGATGGCAAAAAGCCGGTATTTGCGAATTTGTTGGCCGATCGGGCCTTGGAATTCCCGAAGGATGGCAGGAAAACCCCGAACAAAAGCGAAATTTAGCATTAATTGGTGCGATTAACTTCGGGTCAAAGGATGAGCGTGATGCAGCAAGAAGGACGACGCAGCATGTTTGGCTGGGTCTTTGTTTTCCTGTGCTTCCTTATCTTTGTCCCTCTCCTTACGGCTCAGGAAGAAGGGGAACTGGAGCGGATCAACCGTTTGATTGAACGGACAAAACAGCAGCTCTCGACCATGAAAAAGCAGGAATCATCGGTCTTGAGCGCTTTAATCACCGCCCAGCAGGAACTGGACCAGATTGAGTTGGAACTGGAGAGGTTGGACCAAAGGTTGCGCCTGGTGCAAGGGGAGATCGCCAAGTTGGAACGGGAACAGGCCCAGGTGGAAAAGGAGTTGGCCCGGTTGAACCGCCTCCAACGCGAGCGGGCGGACCAATACAACCGGCGCTTGGTTGCCGTCTACAAATATGGTCCCTTGAGCTATCTGGAACTGTTGGTGGCCGCGGAGAATTTCGCCGATTTAATCAGTAAATTTGAGATGGTCTCCTATTTTCTGCGGGCCGATGCCCGATTGATCGCCGAAGTATCGGCGCTTAAGGAAGAGATCAGCGCCCACCAGAGAACGCTCCAGGGAAAAAGGCGGGAACTGGACCAACAACGGGCCACGGTCATTTCCTTGGAAAAAGCCGCGGCGGAACAGCAAAAAACCAAAGCGGCGCTGGTGCAGAAGGCCGAAGCTGAGCTGAACAAGATCCAGAAGGACCGGAAGAAATTAGAAACCGCCCTTGATGAGCTGGAAGAGACTTCACGGCAGATTGAAGCCGAGATCAAACGGCGACAGCAAAAGGAAGCCCTGGGCACCGGCAAGCTGATCTGGCCGCTGCCGGTCAAAGCGCGGATCAGTTCGCCTTTCGGGGAGCGGATGCACCCGATTCTAAAACAGAAACGGTTTCACTCGGGGATAGATATTGCCGTTCCCACGGGGACCGATGTGCTGGCGGCGGACCGGGGGCGGGTCATGATCAGCGGATGGAACGGTGGTTACGGCTACTATATCGTGATTGACCACGGAAACGGCCTGGCCACGGCCTATGCCCATAACTCGCGGCTGTTAGTAAAAGAAGGGGATGCGGTGGCCCAGGGACAGGTGATCGCCAAATCGGGAAGCACAGGTTTGAGTACCGGCCCCCATCTCCATTTTGAGGTGCGGAAAGACGGGGCCCCCGTTGATCCGGCCGGTTATTTGCCGTAATTTTCCGGCCGGCTTGTTGTATATGATATATTAGGAATCGGAAACGAGAACAGAAAAGAATGGTGGTGACCCGCAGGATGGGGCTGAAAATGGCGCTGCTCTACGGCGGACAATCGGGTGAGCATGAAGTTTCGGTGATGTCGGCGGCTTCCGTCGTCCAGGCGATCCGGGGAAAAATTGAAGTATTACCGATTGGGATTACCAAAGCCGGGCAGTGGATTCCCGGGCTCGCCCCGGAGTCGTTGGTCGAAAGGGGTTGTTACGAGGTTAGCGGCGGCGAAAGCACGGCCGCCGACCGGATCGTGCAGAACCAAAACGGGTTTTTACTGGGTTACCTGCGTACGGAGGTTGACTTGGTCTTTCCCCTTCTCCACGGACCAATGGGTGAAGACGGTACGGTGCAAGGGCTCTTGGAATTGGCCGGGATTCCTTATATTGGCGGCGGGGTCATGGCTTCGGCGGCCGGGATGGATAAAGAAATCATGAAAGCCCTCTTCAAGCACCATGGCCTTCCCGTCGGTGATTATCTGGTTTTCCGGCGCTACGAATGGGAGAAAGACCGCGCGCTGATCTGCGCTACCATCGAGAACCGGTTGGGCTATCCCTGTTTTGTGAAACCGGCCAATATGGGGTCAAGTGTGGGCATTAGCAAAGCCCACAACCGCGCGGAGTTGGAAGCGGCTTTCCCGGTGGCCCTAACTTATGACCGGAAGGTAGTGGTGGAGGCCTTTTTGGACGGCTACGAAGTGGAATGTGCGGTCCTCGGCAATGATGAACCCCGCGCCTCCGTGCCGGGGGAGATCGTCCCGGGGGCGGAATTCTATAGTTACGAGGATAAATACGTGAAAAACGATTCCGAGTTGATTATTCCTGCCCGCTTGACCCCGGAACAAACGGCTAACGTGCAGGATCTGGCGGTGCGGGCGTTTAAAGCGGTCGATTGTGCGGGCATGGGCCGCGTAGATTTCTTCGTTCTGAAGCAGGACGGACGGATCTTCGTTAATGAGATCAACACGATCCCCGGTTTTACCAAGATTAGTATGTATCCCAAGCTCTGGGCCGCCAGCGGGGTCTCTTACCCGGAGTTGATTGAGCGCTTGGCCGAATTAGCTTTGGAACGTTTTCAAAACCGGCCCGGCGGCCGAAAAGCTTAGCAGAAGGGCGGTTGGAGGCGGACAGCAGGGTCCGCCTTTTTTGTGCTTGTTTGCGGTCAAATTAATTTTGCGGCCGGGAAGAGGGTTTCGGTGGGAAAGGAGGAATAAACAGTATGATTAATCCAGAAAAGAGGTGCTAGCCTAGGCATGTTGATCAAATGGACACCCCAGTATGCGGTTGGCGTGCCGGAGATTGACCGGCAACACCAAGAGCTCTTCAGCAAGGTCAATGACCTTTTGGTCGCCTGCCGGCAAGGGGAAGGGAAACAAAAAATTGGCAGTCTGTTGTCTTTTTTAGGGGATTACGTAAAGATCCACTTTGGGACGGAAGAAAAGTTCATGCGGGACCAGGCTTATCCCGAGTACGAAAAGCACCGGGCAGAACACGAAAAATTTGTGGGGAACTTTTTGGAGTTAAAAGCAAAGTTTGAAGCCGAGGGGGCTGGCCTCTGGCTGCTTGCCCACACCAACCGGGTGGTGGTCGATTGGTTGATTAATCATATTATGATGACCGATACTAAACTAGGGAGTTTCCTAAAGGCCAAACAAGACAGTTAAAAGTTGTTCTTACCGTGCACCAGGAAACGGCACAGATAGGGGGATGGGTGATGCGGATCACTATTGCGCAACTGAATCCGGTTGTGGGCGATTTAAGCGGCAATCTGGACCGGATCGAACACCTGCTGGCGGAGGAGGCGGCGGACAGCGATCTGCTGGTCCTGCCGGAGCTTTATCTCACCGGGTACCCGCCCTTCGGGCTCTTGGAGAAGGAGTGGTTTCGGCAGCAAGTCTCTGCGGCGCTCGAGCGTTTAGGGTGTATATCGGCCCGCCACCGGGGTACCGCCATTCTCGTGGGCGCGCCAACGCCAAAGGCAGCGGGAACAGGAATGGGCTGGTACAACTCGGCCCTTCTGTACGTCGGGGGGGAGCTCTTGTGGACACAGCACAAAACCACCCTTCCCCCCTATGACCTGTTTAACGAGGCGGCTTATTTTCAACCAGGACATCCGGCTCCCGTGGTGACGATTAACGGGAAGCGGCTCGGGGTTTTCATCGGGGAAGACCTCTGGACACTACCATCCGCCACCCAAGAGGAGTTGAAGCCCTCCCCGTTGCTGATGGAATTGGCCGCCCAAACCGGGCTCATCATCAACTTGGCGGCTTACCCCTTTTATTGCGGATGGGAGGAGAAGCTGTTCCGCTTTGGGGCCGCCTGTGCCGAACGTTTCCGTATTCCTTTCCTCTTTGTCAACCAGGTCGGCGCCAACGAAGAGACGATCTTTTGCGGGCAAAGCCTTTTGTTCAACGGAGATGGGACCGTGCGTTACGTGGCTCCTTCGTTTCAGGAAGCGGTGGCGATGGTCGATCTTTGGGAGGACGCTCCTTCCGCGGGCGGGTCCACTCCCTCCGCTCGCCCGACGGCACGGCGGATGGTTTATGACGCTTTGGTCCTGGGGATTCGCGACTATGCCCGGAAGACCGGGTTTACCAAAGCGGTGGTCGGCCTTTCCGGCGGGATTGATTCCGCCCTGGTTTGTTGTTTGGCGGCCGAAGCCTTGGGGCCGAAGAATGTCCTGGCGGTGACGATGCCTTCCCCCTACTCTTCCGTCGGCAGCGTGGAAGATTCCCGGCTTTTGGCCCACAACCTGGGGATCGACTTTCAGGTGATCCCCATCACCACTATTCTCCAGAGCTTTCTTACCGGTCTGCGCCCCTACATCGGCTACCCGAACGGTCCGGCCGACACCACAGAAGAGAACTTGCAAGCCCGGATCCGGGCCAACATCCTGCTGGCTTTCTCGAATAAATATGGCTATTTAGTGCTGACCGCCGGCAACAAAAGCGAATTGATGGTGGGTTATGCTACCCTGAACGGGGTTGATCTCAGCGGCGGCCTTGGGGTCCTGGCCGACGTTCCCAAAACGATGGTCTACGAATTGGCGGCGGAGGCCAACCGGGAGCGGGAAGTGATCCCGGCGGCGATCATCAACAAGCCACCCTCGGCGGAGTTGCGCCCGAACCAGTTCGATCAGGATACTCTTCCCCCCTACCCTGTTCTTGACCGGATTTTGGCGCTCTATCTCGAGGAGAACTGGACACCGGCCGAAATCAAAGCGGCCGGGTTTGCGGAGGCGATGGTGGACTGGGTGGTCAGAGCGGTCCACCGGAGCGAGTTCAAACGACGGCAAACGGCCCCCGGTTTACGGGTGACGACGAACCCGTTGGGACCCAAACGGCGGCTTCCGGTGGCGGGGAAATTTGAAATTTAAGGCATCCTCCCCCCTTGACAAAAGGAAAAATCTTGCCTATTATATACCATAGGGGGTATGGTAAGGAGGTGGAAAGGAAGGATGGTCCAGCAAGAAGTTGATTATATTGACCAGATTTCCGGAGATATTAAAGAAGACCTCTTGAAACGGCTGCGCCGGATCGAAGGCCAGGTGCGGGGGTTGCAGCGGATGATTGCCGAGGAGCGTTCCTGTGAAGAAGTGGTCTACCAGGCGGCGGCGGTTAAAGCGGCTGTGGTGCAAGTGGCGATGACGATCTTAAGTAACCGGCTGGCGACCTGCCTCGCGCAGGAAATGGCCAAGGGCGGTAACCCCGAGGCGGCCGTGGAACGTTTCACTGAAGTTTTCAAGAAGTTTTACTAATTTTAAGGAGGGAAAAAAGATGGCGTTGACGTTAACCCAGGATAACTTTAAAACGGAAGTCCTCGACTATAAAGGCGTGGCGATGGTTGATTTTTGGGCACCCTGGTGCGGCCCTTGCCGGATGGTGGCCCCGATCATTGACCAACTGGCCGAAGAGTATGCGGGAAAAGTCAAGATTGGCAAGGTAAACACCGATGAAAACATGGCCCTTTCCACCCAGTACCAGATCATGACCATCCCCACCATGCTCATCTTTAAAGACGGCAAGGTGGTGGAGACCATCAACGGTGCCCTCCCCAAGCAGCGGATTGCCGCGGTTCTGGACAAGTGGGTTTCATAAAAAAGCTGGTGGCGCCGGGCCACCGCTTTTTTTATGAAAACAGACCGCGGATCTGTTGGGCGAGCCAGGAAAAGAAGGCGCCGATCTGTTGGAAGATGAGCCGGAAAAAGCCGGCTTTTTCCACCCCGGTCGTGGTGACCAGCGCTACACTCTCCCGCAACGGGCCATCGGCGGTCAGATACTCGTATTGGTTTGGCCCCGTATATGCGGCGAATAGTCTCCCGACCTCTTGACCTTTGGCCACCGGGGCGGTAAGACGTTCCGTTTCCAGCTGCACTTGGGGTTGGTAGCGGTCGGCTTCACCCCGCCGGACCAGGAGCGTTAACGGTTGGGCCGTGGCGATCCCCACCCGGTTGGTTCTTCCTTTTCGCACGGGGAGACTCGGCTGCTCCGGATCCTGGTAACCGGCGGGGACCAGTTCTTTCTGCTCAAAGTTGTTAAAGCCGTAATCCAGGAGTTTTTTTGTTTCCTGGAAACGGTCGGCGTAGGAACGGCTCTTCATCACCACCGAGATGAGGCGGCGCCCGTTCCGCTGGGCGGTGGCGGTGAAACAGTAGCCCGCCAGGGCCGTGGAACCGGTTTTTAACCCGTCGACCCCTTCGTAACCGTAGATCAGTTCCGGTAACATCCAGTTCCAGTTGTCCATGCGAATGGCATCCGGGGTGTCGGGGCGGAAGGTTTTCCGGGGGATGCCGGCGAAGTTCAGTACTTCCGGATAATCCTCCAGGATACGGAGGGCAAGTAACGCCGTATCTCTGGCGGAAGCCAGATTTTCCGCGTCGGCCGCCCCGGCCGGGTGCAGGCCGAATAAATCTTTATTGTTTAAACCGGTAGCATTGACGAAAGTGAAGTTCTCCATCCCCAACGCTTTCGCTTTGGCGTTCATCAGGCGGACAAACTCGGTTTCACTGCCCGCCAGCACTTCCGCCAGGGCGATGGTGGCGCCGTTGGCCGAATAGATGGCCATTGCTTCATAAAGTTCCCTGATGGTATAGTGTTCGTTCCGGCGGAGCGGAACATTGGAGAGGGCAAGATTCTGGGAAACACGGTACGCATAATCGCTGATCCCGGTCGTATCATCCCAGGAGATTTGCTGGTTTTTGATGGCCTCCAGGATTAAGTATTCGGTAAGAATCTTTGACATGCTGGCCATGGCCAAAGGTTGGTCCGCGTTTTTCTGGTAAAGAATCTTGCCGGAGGCGGCGTCGACCAGGATCGCGGCTTCAGCCTGGATCCGGAGCGGATCAGAAGTTTGGGCCGAAGTTAATGAAGTTAATAAGGTTGATGAGATAAGGAACGTGCCAATCAGGAAGATGGTTATCCACCGTTTATGATGCACCCTTTGCACTTCGAATCACTCCTCGAGCTCAGATCGGATGATGCCCTAAAGATTATTATAACATGAAGACGTTGCAGAAGGGCTGTTTGTTTCGGAATCATGTTCCTGCTGAAAAAGGGATGGCCCGGTTTTGTTTTCCGTTTTTTTAGGAGTCGCCCACGCTGGCTAACACCCTTCCAGGTGCAGGGTGTTTATTTCGCGCCAGGTGGGCGACAAAACGTCAGGTTTATTTGTTTTTAACCTGTTCACGGTCGCGAAAGAGCAAGGTCAGACAATAGAGCCCGGCCAGACCAACAAGGGTGTAGATGATCCGGCTCACCATGGAATCCGTTCCGCCAAACAAGTTGGCGACCAGGTCATACCGGAACAAGCCGACCAGGAGCCAATTGAGGGCACCGATGATCACGAGAATGAGCGCCAACCGGTCCATAATTTAACCTCCTTTCTCCAATTTATTCCTTTATTTTCAAAAACCCATGGTAAAATAGTCATTTTTTAACTGTATTTTGTCCACCACCTCCTTTGAGGTTTTCCGGCAGGATTTGTTGGGGCTGGATCAAGAAAAAGGCCAGAGCCGCAATGACGGCCACGCACCCGACATCGCTCCAGAAGATGAGCCGCGTGCCGTACTTGGTGGCAAAGCTGAAGAGGGGCGGCCCGATGGCAACCCCAAAGAAACGGACCGTCCCGTACAGACAGGTAACCAGCCCCCGCTCACTGGTGGGTGCGGAAGAAGTAATCAGGGTGTTCAGGGCGGGTAAGGCCATGCCGGTCCCCGCACCGATCAGGGTGGCAAAGATGGTTTTGGCGACGATCCCGTTGCCCAGCGGAAAGCAGAACAAACCCAAAGCCACCAGGGCAAGACCGCCGAGGATGGTCCCTTTCATGATCTTTACCATCCGCTTTTTAAGGACAATTCCGAAGAGATAGGAGGTGACCGCCATCGCCAGGACCGGAACGGCAATAACCAAACCCCGGTGAAAGGTCTGAAGATGAAACGCCTTCTCCAGCTGGTCGGAGAAGTAACTTAACAGTCCGAAGAGGGAAAAAAGGACGATGAGACCGCAGAGGAAGGCAATCCCCAGGTTCACCCCTTTGTCCTTTAGAATCTGAAGGAGATTGGTGAAATAGGAAGCGAGGGGTTGCCCCTTTTGTTTGGCGCTTCCTTCCTTGGCAACGAACAGGATGGCGAGGGCAATCGGCAAGGCCAGGATCCCATAGGCAAAGAACGGCATGTACCAAGCGATTAAGGCAATGGCCGCCCCCGCCAGCGGACTGACGACCTTACCCAGTCCATTGGCGGCTTCCAAAAGGCCCAGCGCTTGCGCCCGTTCGCGGTCTTGGATCAGATCGCCCGACAAGGCCATGGCCAGTTGGTAAGTGCCCCCGGCCCCAATGCCCTGGATGATCCGGGAACCCAAAATGTAAGGATAGGCGTTTTCTTTGAAGAGCAAAGCGGCGAAGCCGGCGAGCAGGCCGCCCGCCCCGTAGACAATGAGGGCGGGGACCATCACAATCTTCCGCCCGACGTGGTCGGAGAGCATTCCCGCGAAGGGAATCGTCAGCCCGGCCGGGATCGAGAAAGCGGTGATCAAGAGACCGACTTGCAGGAGGGAAACGTCGAGCGCTTTTTGGATGGCGGGGAGCACCGGAATTAACATTGAATTACCCAAAACCATAATAAACGGGACGGCAGTTAAAACCCCGATGGTTGGCTTGACCTTTGCATCCATCTTGGATCCTCCTTTTTACCGGGGGCGGCATAACAATCTTAGTGTGCCAAGGAAAAGATTTTCTTAAACCAACAACCCAAAGAAAGCGCCGGGACGGGCGGGGCAAAAGAGGAATAGTTTACCGGAGCTATGCATAATTTGAGGATAAGGATGGTGAGGACAATGTGGAAGTATCTTCTTTTTTTTCTTGGTCTCTGTCTGTTCTGCGCTCCGGTACAAGGTCAGGTGGAGCCCGGCGCGGCGCGCCCGGCCGAAGTTTATTTTGAGGCGGTTGATCCGGCGGGGGATGACTACGGGCCGGGGAGTTATATATACCCCCGCAATCTGGCCTTCCGACCGTACGAAGGCCTTTACGACCTGTTATGGTTCCGCGTGGCCGGCGACGGCCAGCAGTTGTTCTTTGATCTCCGGATTAAAGAGGTGACCAACCCCTGGAACGCACCGGAGGGTTTTATCCATCCCGTGATCCATATTTACCTCGACACAAGGCCCGGCGGGAGAACCGCCCCGTTAAGTGAGGCGCTCGGGGTCAAGCTGGCCCCGCAGTACGGTTGGGAGTTTGCCCTGGTGGGCGTGGGCTGGGAAAGTAGCCGGTTGGTTTATCTGTCCGGAAATCAAACTTTGGTCGAAACCGACCTGACCGCCATCTACCTGCCGGACCAGAAGATCATCCGCTTAATGGCCCCCGTGGCGGTGGTGGGCCAGCCGCAGAAAAGCTGGCGCTACTATGTGCTGGTCGGTGCTTATGATGGGTTTGGCCCCGGTTTTCTCCGGGAGATCCGGTCAGAACCCGGCGACTGGCACTTTGGGGGGGCCGCGCACGCGGCAGCACCCCGGATTCTTGACCTGCTGGCGCCGGAAAGGGGGAAATATGCCCAGGAAAGACAGTTGCAACCGGGGAAAGAAGGGATGCCGGTGATCTACCCCGTCAACCGGAAGAAAGGCATTCCTTGGGGCTATTTGGGCGCGGCCGGTTTGGTGCTTGTCCTCGGCGGGGTCCTCAAGCGTCGGCCGGTGATTACCGGCTTTTGGCTGAAAGGCACGGCCCTTGATGATAATAATAAACCAGGGAAAAATGAGAAATAATCTCAGGATAACCTGAATTTGGGTATAGTTTTTTCCTCCCCGCTCAATACTAAAGGGGGAGGGAACGCCATGTTTGCCGAGAAGAAGGATTTCATCAACCATCTATTGAACCAGCTTCTAAAGGCGGAAGACTACCAGAAAAAACGGGCGGAGGAAAGATATTGGCGGCTGGTCGAGGAGGCCAAAAGGGACTGGCAGGAGGCACGGGTTTATTTTAATACCGTCACCGATCCGGAATTGGTCGATCACGCCATTTACACCTTGAACGCGGCCGAGAAACGCTATGTCTACTTACTGAAAAAAGCCCGGGAGGAGCGGTGTTTTCAGGAAAAGTTTTTGGTGGAAGGGAAAGGGTTTTTTTTGGGGGAGGAGGTTTGAGTGTCGTTCGAAGTTTTGCTGGTTTATTTTCTCCTGTTGCTGTTGGTTGCTTTTGGGGGAAAGTACCTCTCTTCGCCGCTCCAGTTCGGTCTGGAGCTTCTGTTTAAAGGCGGAAGCGGTTTTCTCCTCCTTTTTGCCTTCAACCTTTTAACCCGTTTTACTGGGTACTATTTACCTTTGAACCTTTATACCATCTTTTACTGTGGCTTTTTGGGCCTGCCCGGCTTAATCTCCTTATGTTTTTTGAAGACCTGGTTGTAGAGGAAAAAGGCACCCAATGGCGAATCCGGGAATATTATACTCCCGTGGGGTGTTGCGCAAATGGACGATAAGGTTTCCTGCTCGTTTTGCGGTCAATTAACCTGTGGCGGACTCCGGATCCACGGGGAGGTAATCTGCCCGGCCTGCGAAAAGCGACTGGCCAAGTTAAACGTGGCCGATGAAGATTACCCCCAGTGGTTGGCCGGTTTTCGCACCCTCTGGCAGAAATGGTTGAAAGGAAGCTAAGCGACCTGGTTTTCAGCAGGACCAGGTTTTTTTATTCCCTCCGGCCGGAAAAAAGGAGGCAGGATCTTTTTGTCGAAAAAATAAGAGAAACGGCCCGTTGGGCGGGGAAATTCAGGGACCAAGCAAGGAGTAAGCATGAAACAGGGGATTTTTATTACTTTTGAGGGGATCGACGGGTCCGGAAAGTCGACGCAGGCGCAGCTGCTGGCGGCCCGCCTTCGGGCGGAGGGGATCCCCACGCTCATCACCCGGGAGCCGGGGGGAACCGTGCTGGCGGAAAAGATCCGCGAACTCCTCCTTTTTGCCGAGGAAGACCTGGCCGCGGAGGCCGAAGTACTCCTTTACGCGGCAGCCCGGGCGCAACATGTTTGCCAAGTGATCCGTCCGGGGCTCACCAGGGGCGCGGTGGTCATCTGCGAGCGGTTTACCGACTCCACCTTGGCTTACCAGGGGTTTGCCGCCGGCCACGATCCGGAGCCGATTCGCAAGTTGAACCTTTTTGCCACCGGCGGATTGGTGCCCGACCTCACCTTTTTCCTTGACCTCAAGCCTGAACTGTGCTGGGCCCGGGTGCAAGAACGGAACAAGACCAAAGGAACGGACCGGATTGAAGCCAAAGGCTTCGCTTTTCAAGAGAAAGTCCGCCAGGGCTATTTACGGCTGGCCGCCGCCGAGGCTGAACGGTTCTGTGTGCTCGACGGTTCCGCCCGGACCAAAGAGGAACTTCATCAACTGATCTGGGTGTGCTTTAGGGAAAAGTTCCCCTGGATCCCGGTGGGAAAGGAAGGGAAAGGAGGGTCCTAAATGTTATTGCTCATCGCTGTTGTGCAGGATCAGGACGTCAACCGCCTACTCCCCGCTTTGCTGGAGAAAGGTTACCGTGCGACGAAACTGGCCAGTACCGGCGGGTTCCTCCGCCAAGGGAATACTACATTATTAATTGGCATCCAAGAAGAACAGGCCACAGAGGTTAACGCGATTATCAAAGGGATCTGCCGGACCAGGAAGGGGTTGGTCAGCCCGATGACGGCGGTTGACCAGACCTTGAACACCTATATTCCGATCCCGGTCGAAGTTGAAGTCGGCGGGGCGACCGTATTCACCCTGAAGGTTGAGTCCTTTGAAAAGTTTTAGGAGTGAAGAGGAATGCGGATTAAAGGAGTCGGAACCGAATCGTCTCCCCCCTTGAACGAGCGGGGTGAAGTTATCCCGGAGCACGAGGGCAAAGTGGCCTTTAAGCAGATTCTGAAGACCGCCGGGGAACAGGAGGCGGCCGGTTGGGATCAGCTTTTAACCCGGGTCGATGAAGCCGCAAAAAAACTGTTAAACCAGCCGAGTGTGGCCACCCTCCGCTCTTACCGGGCGGCGGTGCGTGACTTTATGAAGAAGGCAATCAGCGGCAGCTACCAGATGAAAGGGGAGAGCCGCTGGGACCGGCGGGGTAACCGCCGGGTGTTTTGTGTGGTGCAAAAGATCAACCAGGCGCTGGAGGAGTTGACAACGGAGGTTTTAGAGAAAAACGCCACGCCGATCACGCTGTTGGCGAAGATTGATGAGATCCGCGGTTTATTGATTGATCTGTACTACTGAGCTTGGTCCCTACGCTTGAGTCGTCGTTTTCCGGCAAGCTTTTTCTGTTGTATCGCCAACTGGATTCCGATACAATATTAATTATAATTAGCAGTGAGGACATGCAGCGAAAACCAAGGAGAATGGATTGTGGCCGAAGGATTAGCCAACCGGCGGTTTGCCGAACTGCAAAGGATCTTTGCCAGTGGGAAGGCCAGCCATGCCTACCTGTTCCTGGGGCCGCTGAACCGGGAAAATGAAGAGGGAATCCGGCGTCTTGCCCAAACCCTGCTTTGTGAAGCGAAAGCGGCGAAACCGTGTGGCCGTTGTCGCGCCTGCCGGTTTATGGCGCAGGGCAGCCACCCGGATTTCCGGGTGGTGGTCCCCGAGGACGGGAAGATCAAGCTGGAAGAGATACGGCAAATATGCTACGATGCGCTCCTCAATCCCTATCTTTCCGCAGGCAAAGTTTATTATTTTCAGAAGTTCGAAGCCTTGACCGAAGTGGCGGCGAACGCCTTCTTGAAAACACTGGAGGAGCCGCCGCCCGCGGTTTATTTTCTCGCGCTGGCCGAGGATGAACGGGGCATCCTGCCCACGATCCGTTCCCGGATGCAACGGGTGCAGCTGGGCGGGGTTGGTCCGGAGAGCGGTTCCTCCATGGCAAGTGGGACGGACCTTCCCGTCTCCGATTTAGGCGCGCTCTTGCGGTGGGCGGAACAGTTAAGCGGTAACGACCGGAACCAGGTGGATCTGTATTTACAAGAGCTGCAGACCCACTTCCGCACCGCTTTACTGGCGGCGGCCGGGGCGGGGCAGGATGCCGCAGGTTTAATCCGGGTCAACGCCGCTGTTCAGCAGGCCCGGGCGTATACGGCGGCCAACCTTAACCTCCGCCTTTTACTGGAGGACTTGTTTCTTACGATCTACGAAGAGTTGGGAGCAGGTCCGCGGGACTAACGGGGCTATTTAGCCGGTGCATTTAAGCCGGGAAGGAGGGAACAGAATGGAAGAAGTCAAACAGACGGCAAATGAAGCCAAACAGACGACGACGGAAGAGCTAAATCAGGTGCCGGAAACGGCAAAACCGGGGACGGAAAACGCAGAACAAGTGACCGCCGACGGAAAACAGGCGACCGAGAATTCTCCGGCGGAAGCATATACAGTCGTTGGGGTCCGGTTTAAACGGGCCGGTAAAATCTACTATTTTGACCCAAACAATTTGGATTTAAAGCCTGACCAGGAAGTGATCGTGGAAACGGCGCGGGGTTTAGAGTACGGCGCGGTCAAGATCGGGCCGAAGGCGGTTCCGAGCCCCGAGATTACGCCGCCGTTGAAAAAGGTGATCCGGGTCGCCACCGAGAAGGACAAGGCGCAGTACCTTGAGAATAAAAACAAGGAAGCCGACGCCTTCCGGATCTGTCTAGAGAAGATTAAACAGCACGGGCTTGAGATGAAGCTGATTGATGTGGAATATACCTTTGACCGGAATAAAGTAATCTTCTATTTTACGGCGGACGGCCGGGTCGATTTCCGGGAACTGGTTAAGGACCTGGCTTCGGTTTTCCGGACACGGATTGAGCTCCGCCAGATTGGGGTGCGGGACGAGGCGAAGATGATCGGAGGCTTGGGCCCTTGCGGACGGTCCCTTTGTTGTGCGACGTTTTTAGGGGAGTTTGATCCGGTCTCGATCAAAATGGCCAAGGAGCAGAACCTGTCGCTTAACCCGACGAAGATCTCGGGGATCTGCGGCCGTTTAATGTGTTGCCTTAAGTTTGAATCCGATGCTTACCGGGAGAGCAGCCAGCTGTTGCCGGCCGTCGGCAGCAAGGTGGAATACCAGGAGAAAGAAGCGACGGTCGTCCAGATCAATATGTTAAAGGAAACACTGGTCATTCAGTTACCCGACGGGGAGCCCTTTGAGGTCCCCCTGGGCGAGGTTAATTTTTAAGCGATGGTGCTGGGTAAGAAGGAGGAAACGGATGGCGGCATCCGTTTCCTTTGCTTTATACGCTTTGTTGCATCGAAGTAAACCTTTGCCACAACGGGGTGGATTGCGGAAAACGGCTTGCATAAATATAAATCATGGGTTATAATTATCAATACAATTAAGTTGAATGTGATCACACTATTAGCAAGGGATTTCCAAAAAGAGTGGAGGGTAACCAAATGAAAAAGAAAACATTGTTGTACGGTCTACTTATTGTCGTCGCCCTGGTTGTCGTCTTTGTCTTCGGGCCCGTAATGCAGGCGGCAACCAAAACCGATCGTAATGTGCTGGTGGTCGGTTGTGATGCTGCCTTTCCGCCCTTTGAGTATCTGGACGAAGAAACCGGAGAATTGACCGGGTTTGACTTGGATCTCATGCGGGCAATCGGGGCCGAATTGGGAATGGAAGTGGTAATCAAGAATGTGTCCTGGGATGGGATCATCCCCGGGCTGCTGGCCGGGAACTATGATGTGATTGCTTCCGGAATGACGATCACGGAGGAACGGCAACAAGTGGTCAACTTCTCCGACCCGTATATCAATGCCGGTCTGGTCATTGTAACCCGCGCGGGTGATAACCGAATTAAAGGGCCCGAGGATTTGGCCGGAAAACGGGTGGCCGTGCAGATCAACACCACCGGGGACTTGGCAGCCACCGAGATGCAGGAGAAGGGGATTAAAATCGCGTCGATTAAACGCTTCAACCATGCGACCGACCCGTTCCTGGAACTGAAGAACGGGGCCGCCGACGCCGTGGTGATGGATTTGCCGGTGGCCGGCGCGCAGATCAAAGCCAACCCCGGACAGTACCAGATCATTGGTGAAGCTTTTACGACCGAAGAATATGGTTTGGCCCTGCGGAAAAGCGACACCGAACTGTTGGCTAAGATTAACCAAGCTTTGGTGACCCTCAAGGCCAACGGGACCTATGATGAGATTTACCGAAAGTACTTCGGTGAGTAATTAATTATGGAAAGGCGAAAAGGCAGCCGGCGGCTGCTTTTTCGCTTTTCCGGCGTTGAACAAGGGTTTGGCCGGCCTTTTCGCAAGGACCGGGGGATCTTGAGGCGCGGAAAGATTAGGCGACGCGCTAAGTTGAAGTTGTTCTGTGGCAAGGGTTGAGGAAAGTGTAAACGAAGGAGAGGACGTAATGGGTTATACTTGGGACTTAAGTGTGGTGGTTCGTTTTTTGCCCGTTCTTCTCGAGGGGGCGGCTTTAACCATCCAACTGACCTGTATTGCGGTGGGCATGGGGATCCTGATTGGAACCTTTGTGGGGATCGGTCGTGTCTCCCGGAACAAGCTGATTTTTATGTTAAGTTCAATCTATGTCAACTTTATCCGGGGAACGCCCATGCTGGTCCAGCTCTATCTGGTTTATTTCGGGCTTCCCGCCTATTTTGGGACGATTCCGCCGCGGATGGCGGCGATCATTACCCTGTCGGTCAACAGCGGCGCCTATGTGGCAGAGATTGTGCGCGCCGGGATCCAGTCGATCGACCGGGGGCAGTTGGAAGCGGCCCGTTCCTTGGGGATGACCTACTCCCAAGCCATGCGCTATATCCTGATCCCGCAGACCTTCAAACGGATTATACCGCCCCTGGGGAACGAGTTCATTGCCATGCTTAAGGATTCTTCGATTGTTTCCGTTATTGCCCTGGAAGAGTTGGTGCGGAAGGGGTCGATGCTTACGGGGCGGACCTTCCGCGCTTTCGAGATCTGGACCGCCGTGGCCTTGCTCTTCCTGTTCATGACGCTTCCCATTACCCAACTGGTGAACTACACGGAGAGGAGGCTGAAGAAGAATGATTAAAATAGTGGACTTGCAGAAACGCTTCGGCTCCCTTCGGGTTCTCAACGGTATTACCAACGAGATCAAGTATGGTGAAGTCGTTTGCGTGATCGGGCCCAGCGGTTCGGGAAAGAGCACCTTTTTGCGCTGCCTCAACCTGCTGGAGATCCCCGACGGCGGCCAGATTTATTTTGACGGGGTTGAAATTACCGATTGGAAAAAGATCGATCTCAACCAAATCCGGGCGGAAATGGGGATGGTTTTCCAACGGTTCAACCTGTTTCCCCATATGAACGTGGTGGAAAACATCTGCCTGGCCCCGATGAAGGTTCGGAAGTGCACGCGGGAGGAAGCGGAAGCCCGGGCTTATGATTTGTTGCAGAAGGTTGGCTTGAAGGACAAAGCCTTGGCTTACCCGGAGACCCTCTCCGGGGGACAACAACAACGGGTGGCGATCGCCCGCGCTTTGGCGATGCAACCGAAAGTAATGCTTTTTGACGAGCCGACTTCCGCTTTGGATCCGGAGATGATCAACGAAGTTTTGGACGTGATGAAGGCTTTGGCCAAAGACGGGTTGACCATGGTGGTGGTCACCCATGAGATGGGTTTTGCCCGCGAAGTTGCCGACCGGGTGTTGTTTATGGATGACGGATTGATCGTTGAAGAGAACACCCCGGAAGAGCTCTTTAACGCGCCCCAGAATGAACGGACCAAACTCTTTTTAAGCAAGATCCTCTAACCGCAATGGGCGTCTGCCGCCGGCGCTTGGTAGCGCTTAGGAGCGTGCCAGTAAAAAACCGTTGCTGTCCGCAACGGTTTTTTTATGCTTTGGGTAGGTGAAGGAGGTTGGTTTTGACGAGAAGGAACCACTTGGAATTGGGCGTCACGGGAAAGAAGGTTTCCTTCAACAATAAGCAAAAGAGCAGGGCTTGGCTGACGGTCAGCCCCCAGGCGGCTCCGACCAGCCCGAAAGCGGGTAAAGGGACAAAGGCGGCCGTGATCCCGGTCTTAATAAAGATCAAAATCAGGGTTGCCCGGAGCAAAAAGAGCTGTTTGCCGAGGCCTTCCGCCACCGGAATTAACAGACTGTTCATGGTCATAAAAGGAAGGGCGGGCAGGAGATAAGGGAGATAACGGGTGGCGGCGGTTGTTTTATAGAGCAAGAGGGAGAGCGGCTGCGCAAACTTGAGAAGGAAAAGGCCGACCCCGATGGAATAGAGGAGCGCCCAACTTAAAAGCCGGCGCAACTTCCGCAGATAGTCCGGGAGATTGTTTTTGACGGTGGCGCGGGCGGTGGCGGGAAGGATTAATGTGGAAACGGGGGAGAATAGGAAGAGCGGAAACAGGAGGAACGGGGTGGCCATTTCCCAGTATTCGCCGAGGTGATGGGCGATTTGACTCGGGGTGAGCCCGCCCTTGGCCAGTAAATTGGGCAGGAGGACGCTTTCCGCGATGCGCGCCAGGGACAAGATCAACTGCTGGGCCATGAACGGGAAGGAAGAACGGAGTAAGGGAAGGAGCTTCCGCCCGGCGGCCGGTTGGGCGGTGGTGGTTGTGGTGATCAGTTGTGGGCGGACGCGGTACCGGTCATAAAGGAAGAGGGCACCCAGACAAGCGGCTTCGCCCAACAGTACCCCTTTGGCCAGGATCCGTCCGGCCGCTTCGACCGGGAGCGGGGGACGAGGACCGGCCAAGAGGAAGAGCAGAATAAAGACGGTTTCGCCGAGGGTCTCGGCGAGATCCGCAAAGGCCAATGGAGAAATGCGGTCGAGACCATGATAATAACCCCGGTAGACCAGGCAAAGACTGTGAAAAATAAGGGCAAGGGCATAATATTTCAGCAGCGGACCGGTCCGGAGGTCATTATAAAGGAGAACACCCAGCGGGGCGGCGAACAGGAAGAGGAGGCCGGAGACGACGGCGGCCATGGTGGCCACCAGGGTGAAGACTTTTTTTTTGGCTTGCCGGATCCGGGCTATGTTTTTTTTGGCTTGTTCGATGGCGATTAAGCGGACGAGCGCGGTGGGCAAGCCCATGGTAATGAGAAGGCTCAACAACCGGTAAAAAGGGAAGATCATGCCCAGGAGACCGAAGGGTTCGGTGCCGAAACAACGGAGGAGAAAAAGGCGGTAGATCTGCCCGTAAACGCGCAAGAGCAGACTGGAGAAGGTCAGGAGCACATATTTTTTAAGATATGGGCGGAGGGCTGTTTTCATCGGACCAAGCCCCTTTGCGCACGCTTTTATCGGCCGGCCGGTTCGGGTGGCTAATGATATAAAACTATGAGTCTTTGATCTCCTTCATGCAGGATTTCACTGAGATCTAATGAATAATTATAAAGGGACAGGCCAGAACTGAGGTGTAATTGATGAAAAGAATAGGCGTATTCCCTCTTTTGGAAAAACCGGAAGCGGTTCGAGTCGCCCATAAACTAATCGACCTTTTGACCCAGGCCGGTTTTCAGGTGGTGATGGAAGAGGAAAGCGCCGCGCGGCTGGACGTCAGTGAACTGGGCTGCCGGGAACAGGATTTGCCGGCCCGGTTGGACTATGGTGTGGTTCTGGGTGGCGATGGCGCGCTTTTGTCGCTGGCCCGGCGGCTTTACCCCTGGGAGATTCCGATCTTCGGCATCAACCTGGGGCACCTGGGCTTTTTAACTGAAGTGGAAGATAAAGAACTGGAAATTGCCGTGGACAAGCTCCGGAAGGGCGAGTTTATGGTGGAAAACCGGATTATGGTCAACGCGGAGGTGGCCAGCGCCAGCAAGCAGCGGGCTTGTTTGATCGGCTTGAACGATATCGTGATCAGTAAAGGCCACTTCTCCCGGATGCTCCGGCTCGAACTGCTCATTGACGGGTTTTTTACCGGAATGTTGGCGGCGGACGGGTTGATCGTCGCCACGCCGACCGGCTCTACGGCCTATTCCTTGTCGGCGGGGGGACCAATTGTTTCACCCCAATTGTCCGCTTTGGTGCTGACTCCGATCTGCGCCCACTCGCTCTTTAACCGTCCTTTGGTGGTCGACAGTAGTGCGGTCATTGAGATTAAATTTACGGCTTCCCCCCAAGAAGTGCTGCTCACCGCCGACGGCCAGGAATGTCTGGGCTTGGAGGCCGGAGATGGGATCAAAATCTATACGGCTCTGCACCGGACCAAATTCATTCGTTTTAAGGAGAAAAGCTTCTATCATATACTGCGCGAGAAGGTAAAAGAAGGAAAATTGTAAAGGCTTTTGCGTTGTGTAACATCGCAAGGCCAAAAGGGAGGGTAAAGGATGAAAGCCCGTCGCCACGGTTTGATCCTGTCGATCATAAAGGAAAAATCGATCGAGACCCAAGAAGCGCTTGGGGCAGCGCTGAAAGCCGAAGGGATCGAAGTGACCCAGGCTACCCTTTCCCGGGACATTAAGGAACTTGGTCTCATTAAAGTACCGACGCCCAGTGGGGGCTACCGTTATGCGCTGCCTTTGGACCGTAGTTTTCCCGATCTTTTAAAGCGGGCGGAACGGATGTTTGAGGGCACCGTGATCAGTATTGACCACACCGATAATCTGATCATGATCAAAACGACCAGCGGGGCCGCCAATGGGGTGGCGGCGGCTTTAGATGATCTGGATTGGAATGAGGTGATGGGGACAATCGCCGGGGACGATTCGATCCTGGTGATTGTCCGGCGGAAAGACCAAGTTGAACAAGTATTGGAGCGGTTGTATAAGTTGAGGAGGTAAGAGGATGCTGCGCGAGCTGATGATCGAAAACTTTGCCCTGATTGACCGGTTAAACCTGGAGTTTGGACCAGGGTTTAATGTTTTGACCGGTGAGACGGGGGCCGGGAAATCGATCATAATTGATACGGTCAGCTTGCTTTTGGGCGGACGTTCCTCGTGGGAACAGATCCGGGCGGGGGCCGAAGCGGCTTTAATTGAAGGGGTTTTTGAACTGGAAGAGCGTCCGGAGCTTGATCGCCTCCTTGCCGACTGGGGGATCCCGGTCGGCGACGACCGTCTCCTGGTGGTCAGCCGGGAGATCAAAATGTCCGGGCGCAGCCGGTGCCGGGTGAACGGCCAGAACGTGACCGTCCTCACCCTTAATGAGGTCGGTCGTTTACTTATGGATATCCATGGCCAGCATGAACACCAGTCCCTGTTCTCCCCCGTTTTCCAGCGGGCGCTCCTGGACCGGTTTGGCGGCGAGCAGACCAAAGAAGAAGCCGCTCGGGTGGCGGAGTTATACACCAAATGGCAGGGGGTCAAGAAGGAACTGGCCGACCTGGAGATGGACGAAGCCGAGGAAAAGCGGCGGGTGGAGTTGTTCGGCTTCCAGTTGCAGGAGATTGAAGCCGCCCAGTTGCAACCGGGCGAAGAAGAAGAGTTAACCCGGGAACGGAATCTCCTGGCCGGTGCGGAACGGCTTTATACCTATATTTCCGAAGCTTACCACCGTTTTTACGGGGCGGATGACGGGGTGGCCGCCCTGGATCTCTTAGGGACCAGTGTGGAAGCCTTGACCAAAGCGGCGGAGATTGATCCGCATTTAAAACCGTGGGTTGAGACGACCAACCGGGTGGCCTGCGAGGTTGAAGAACTGACCCGGGAGCTCCGTTCCTACCGGGATCAGATTACCTTCGACCCGGAACGCCTTAACCAAGTGGAAGCACGGCTGGATGAGATCGCCAAGCTGAAAAGGAAGTACGGCCAGGGAATCCCGGAAATCCTGGCCTACGCCGCGAAGTTACGCAAGGAACTGGCTTCCCTCAGCGACCGGACCGCACGGCAGCAGGAACTCACGCAGCAGTTGGCAAACCTGGAAGCGGAATTGGGCCGGGCGGTGGAAGCCCTCTCGGCCTTGCGGCGGGAGACGGCGGACCGTTTGGAGACGGCTGTCATGCAACAGTTGCACGAGGTGAATATGGGAAAAACCCTCTTTAAAGTGGCGTTGAACCGGACGCCCGATCCCCGGGACGGGCTCACCATCAATGGTGAACGCGTGGCGGTGGGGAAAGACGGCATTGACCAGGTGGAATTTTTGGTGGCGCCGAACCCGGGCGAAGGCCTGCGGCCGCTGGCGCGGATCGCGTCGGGTGGGGAGCTTTCCCGTTTAATGTTGGTGTTGAAGGTGATCCTGGCTGAAGCCGATCAGATTCCGGCCATGGTTTTTGACGAGATTGACAGCGGGATTGGTGGGCGGACGGCGCAAGCGGTGGCGGAGAAACTTTTGCTTTTGGGCTGTACCCACCAGGTGATCTGTGTCACCCATCTTCCCCAGATTGCCAGTCTGGCCCATCACCATTATTATATTGAAAAAAGAACGCGCGAGGAGCGGACAACGATCAGGGTCCGCGCTTTGGACCAAGGGGAACGGGTCGAGGAACTCGCCCGGATGCTTGGCGGGGCGGAGGTGACGACCACCACGCGCGAGCATGCCCGCGAGATGCTGCAGCTCGCGGCGACTTTGCGTTTGGAAAAGAGCGGAACAGAACGGAGGATTATCCCGCAACCTTGACGCCGCTCAGGGAACAATGGGTGACGTGAGGTGAAAAGGATGCTTAACGAACTATCGAGGCAGCAAAGGAGAGTTCTCCTGCTGCTGGCGGCCGCGGTTTTGCTTGGCGCGGTTCGCTTGGGCTTCCGTGCCCTTTCCCGGGGCGACGTGGAGGTACATCTGGTGGCCCCGGTGGAAGTGGCCTGGCCCGGTCCGGTCCGGGAAGGAACAAAACTGGTCGTGGGGTGGGCCGGCGCTATGAAACCACCGGGCGAAACGGGGCCGGAGGAAAGTGCGGCCGGCGAAGCAGCGCCCGTTCCCCCCGGTGACGCGGCGGCGGAGGAAGCTGCTTCCTTCCGTCTTGACCCGAATACGGCGAGCTACGAAGAGCTGCAGATTTTACCGGGGATCGGACCGGTTCTGGCCGCCCGGATCATTGAATACCGGGAGACGGTGGGGAAGTTCCAGACCATCGACGATCTGCTGGCGGTGAAGGGGATCGGTGAAAAAACCCTGGCCAAAATCCGGCCTTATCTTGTAATTAAAGAATGACTTTCCGCTCCCCTCTCCTTTGGGCCCCTTTTTTTCTGGGCGGCGGGATCATCGCCGGATGGCATGTCGGGCTCCGGAGCACGGTGGTCCTCCTCTTTTTTGTCGGCGGCCTTCTCCTGTTTTTCGGCGGGTGGCGGCTCCGGCGGTGCAATGGAAGCGGGCTGGTTTTTTGTTTGCTGTTTGGGGTGATATTGGGAGGAACCGAGGCCTGGTTCCACTTCCGCCACCAGGCGGTGCTGGCCGGCCACTATGGCCAGACCGTGGCGGTGACCGGGTCGGTGCTCGAGACGCCAGCCCCGTGGCGGGAGGGTTCAAGGTTTGCTTTTCGGGTCGAGGTACTGGACGGCGCGGATTTAACCGTCCGGCCGCGAGTGGAAGTCTTCCTGCCTGACCCGGGGACTTACCACTACGGCCAGCGCCTGGTGCTCGAGGGCCGTTTGTTCGGTGCCGAGCGACAGGCCGGGTCGGAATGGGTCCGGGAGCGGATCGCCGGCGGGCTGCTGGTCCAAGGCGAACCGACCGTGTACGGCCACGGGCGGGTTTCGGTGGTAGGCCGCTTGGTCAACGCCGCGCAACGTAAGTTAATTGCGGTTGGAGAAGAGACCTTGCCGCCGCGGGCGGCGACGCTCCTCCACGGGATGCTTCTGGGGCGACGGGAACCGGGCTTGCCGGCGCTGACCTTTGAACGGGTCGGGATTGCCCATTTACTCTCCGTCAGCGGGCTCCATTTCACGTTTTGGCTTAGCCTGCTTTGGGGTTTGGGGAAAGCCGTCCGGTTATCCGACCGGGTGCTGGGGATCCTGGCGGTGCCGGCCGTTCTCCTTTTTCTCTTGGTAGCCGGCGGCGGCGCCCCCGCTTTGCGGGCGGGGATCATGGGTTTACTGGCTTTGTTTGGCGATCTGACGCGGCGCCAGACGCATCCGCCGCTGCACCTGGCCGCCGCGGCCCTGATCATCATGCTCCTCCGCCCCCTGGAGGTTTTTGCCCTCGGGTTTTGGCTTTCGGTGGCGGCTTGTGTTGGTTTGTTGGTGGTCTATCCCCGGTGGGAACAATCTTGGGCTGCTTATTCCTGGTTTGCCAAAGGCCGCCCCTTTTTTCTTTCTTTAGCCGCCCAGTTGATGGTAACACCATTGGTCGCCAAGGTTTACGGCGGATTCTCCCTCTTGGCGCCGCTGGCCAATTTGCTGTTGGTGCCGTTGGCCGGTTTGGCCGTGCAAACCGGTTTGGTGGCGGCGTTGGCTGGCATGGTCTTTCCGCCGTTGGCGCGCCTGCTCAACGCCGGAAACGCGGTCATTATTGAAGGCTTTTGGCGGCTGGCGGTTTTTCTGGCGTCTTGGCCGGGATATCTTCGTTTCCCGCCTTGGCCGTGGTTGACGGTGGGGGCGAGTTATGGGGTGATCTTTTTGCTCACTTGGGGAATGACGGTTAATCCGGTGACTAAAAAAAGAAGGCTGCCCTTATTCCATACCCTTCTGGTCTTGTTGTTGGTGGCCCTGGTGGTTACCGGTTACTATCTGGTCCAGGATTTAACGCCCTGCCTCGAGCTGGTCTTCTTCAATGTGGGGCAGGGTGATGCGGTTTTAATCTCCGTCCCGGGGGACTATCATCTTCTGGTTGACGGCGGGGAAACGGGCGCTTACACCCGGGAGATCCGCCCTTATCTACAGGCCAGCGGGATCCAGGCCCTTGATTTGGTGGTCGTGACCCACGCCCATGAAGATCATCTCGGCGGCGTCGTGCGCCTTTTGGAAGACGGCCGGATCGCAGTGGCCCAGATCCTGGAGAGCGGTTACGCCCACACGACCCGGCTTTACGAAAGGTTCCTCACGCTAGCCCTGGAACGCGGAATCCCGCTGCGGCAGGGTGTCGAGGGGACGACGCTTCACGTCGGCGATCTGAAAGGACTGGTGCTCCACCCGCCGGCGGCCGCCCCGCCGGGGTCGGATTTGAACAACAATTCCCTTGTTTTGCTTTTGGACTGGTATTCGGTACGGATCCTCCTGGCGGGGGATCTGGAAGCCCCGGGCGAAGCGCGGCTGGTTGCCGTCTACGGTGATGGCCTCCGGGCTAATCTCTTGAAGGTGGGCCACCATGGCAGCGCGAGCGGGACCGGCGGGGCGTGGCTGGCGAAGGTGCACCCTGAATTCGGGGTGATCAGTGTGGGGGCCGGTAACCCCTTTGGCCATCCGGAGCCGGCCGTGCTTTCCCGGTTGGACGAAACCGGAGTTAAAGTCTACCGCACCGACCAAAGGGGCCGGCTAACCTTTCGGATCCGTCCGGGCCGACGGGGGCGTCCGGCCCGGATTCAGGTCAAAAGTGAGGTTGGAAGATGAAAGCATCCGATTTTCTCTACAGTTTGCAGCAAAAAGGGCGCGCCCGTCTGACCAGGCCCGTCTTGTTTTTGGGGGAAGAGGAATACTGGATGGCCACCGGGATCGACCGGATAAAACAGTTGCTTTTCCAAGACACCGAGGGGGATTTTAACGTGGTGGTGCTGGAGACCAAAGAGGCGGACGCGCCGCTCCTCCGGACCGAGTTGGCGACCGCTCCTCTCTTTAGTGCCAGGCGCCTTTTGGTCCTCAGAGGGTTGGAAGAGATGAAAGCGGCCCAGGAAGAGGCGCTCCTGGTGGCGCTTCCCCAGTTACCGCCGGAGGTTTTCCTGATCATGACCGCCCGGAGCCTGGACCAGAGGAAAAAAGAGGTTAAACAGTTAAAGACTTTGGTGGAGACGGTGTATTGCGAGCCTTTAAAGGGTTATGAGGCCAAGGGATGGCTCCGCCAGGAAGCGAAAGCGTTAGGTCTTGATCTATCCCCCCAGGAACTTGATCTGTTGCTGGAAGCCAAAGGTACTTCGCTGTTTAGTTTGAAAAACGAATTGGAGAAGATCAAAACCTACTGTGCGCAGGGGGCGAAGCCGGCGTCTTTGGCGGAATGGCGTGCACTGCTGGGGGAAGCGGTGGAGACGAATATCTTTGCCATGATCGACGGGGCGCTGGAAGGAAAGACCGGCGTGGCGTTGAACCTCCTCCGCCGGCTGTTGGCCGCGGGAGAGCCGGAGGCGAAGATTCTGGCCCTCTTGGGGAACGAGGTGCGCCGGATGCTTTTCGGCTGGTTTCTGCTGCGGACAGGGCGGGGCCAGGAAATCCAAAAGGAGTTGGGCTGCCATCCCTACGTGGCGGAAAAAATAAGCAACAAAGCCGCCGGTTTGACCTTTGCCCAACTGCGCCGGGCCCACCGGCGGATCTTGGCCGCCGACTACCGCTTGAAGACCGGCCAAACCGAGACCGGGTTGGAACTGTACGCCGTGGTCCTGGATTTGGGATCCGCTTTAACGAAAAAACAAACCCGAACTTAAGTCAAAACCGCCCGTGAAAACGGGCGGTTTTTCAGGCGTTAATCGCCGTTGTCCGCTGGTTGAATCGGCGCATCAGGCGGCTTTTTTTCCGGGCCGCGGCGTTTTTATGGATCAGTCCCTTACTGGCGGCTTGATCCAGCTCTTTTATGGCAAGGGTAAGTAAGTTTTGCGCTTTTTCAAGGTCGGTCTCCATGGCCTGCTGGGTGTTTTTGACCAGGGTTCTCAGTTTGGAACGTTGACTGCGGTTCCGTAAACGGCGCGTTTCAGAAATAACAACCCTTTTTTCGGCGGATTTGATATTGGGCAACAAGTTCACCTCCCACTATTCCTTCGGCTCACTATATTTTAACCTTTTTCGCCAACGAATGCAAGGTCTTTCTTGATTTCAGCATAATTTGCCTGACCCCGGGGGAGGATAACATTAAGAATATGAAAGGGAGGTAATTCTATGATTGGTGCCGTAATACGCTTTGTGGTCTCCGCATTAGTCTTGTTGTTTGTAAGCTTTCTCGTTCCGGGATTTAAAGTGGGAGGCTTTGTGGGGGCGCTCATTGCCGCCGTGGTGATTTCGGTCCTCGGTTATATCGTCGAAAGCCTTTTTGGCCGGGAAGTTTCTCCCCAGGGCCGGGGGCTGGTCGGCTTTTTCACCGCCGCGGTCGTCATTTATCTGACCCAGTTCATTGTCGCCTCGATGGAAGTGTCAATCATCGGTGCCTTGTTGGCGTCCGCGGTGATTGGGGTGATTGATGCCATCGTCCCGACGGAATTAAGATAAACGCAGGGCAAAGGAGGCCACGCGAATGAGTTATCCATTGACCCCGGGTGAAATCCGCACCGACCTGGCAATGGAGACCCACCAACTGGTGGCGGGGGCAAGGGGCGCTTCCGTACCGGGCGTTGAATCTTACACCGAAGAAAAGGGAAGCACCAAGATCACCCGGGTGGTCATCCAAACCCCGGAAGCCGGTCAAGCTTTGGGGAAAAAGCCAGGCTATTATGTGACGGTTGAATCCCCGGCCCTCCGCGGACGGGATAAGGACGAGTTGGAAGAGGTTGCCCAGGTCCTTGCGGCGGAACTCCGCACCTTCATTGCCGGTTTTCGGCTCAGCGACGAAGCCAGCTGTTTGGTGGTGGGGTTGGGGAACTGGAACGCCACCCCGGACGCCCTCGGCCCCAAGGTCGTGGAGAAGATCCTGGTGACCAGGCATCTTTTTGAGAGTGCCCCGCCGGAGAAACGCGGCGGCCTGCGCCCGGTCTGTGCCGTGTCGCCGGGCGTTTTGGGGCTTACCGGCATCGAAACCAAAGAGATTGTCGCCGGGATTGTCCAACGGGTGAAACCCGCTTTTCTCCTGGTCATTGATGCCCTGGCCTCCCGGAGTACGGAGCGGATGGGGAGCACGGTCCAGATTGCCAACACCGGCATTAACCCCGGGTCGGGGGTGGGGAACCACCGGTTAGGGTTGACCGCTGAATCCTTGGGGGTACCGGTGATCGCGATTGGTGTACCCACAGTGGTCGAAGCCCGGACGATTATCTACGACGCCCTTGAACAGATTACCAGCTTAGGTGGGCCTTCTATTCAGGCTTACCGGAAAGACGTTATTGACCGGGTGCTCTCCCCCTATTTTCAAGATTTGATTGTGACGCCGAAGGAGATCGACGTCCTGATCACCGATCTTTCCCGGGCCTTGGCGGGGGCGATCAATATTGCTTTGCACCCGGGGGTCACGGCCGAAGAAGTCTTTCGCTATCTGGAGTGAGGATCAATACGTATAACACCGCCCCTCTCCACATAGAATAAAGGGATAGGGGGGGTGGCCATGGGAGCTGACCGGCGTCCGGCACGGATTCCTCCGGTGGTCGTCAAAAACTTCTTCTGTTTAAATTTGCTGATCATCTTAGCCTTGGTCTTTACCGCCCTCGGTTTACATTATTTTCTCCGGCCGAAAGCTTACCCCGCCCTGGCCCGGACGGGCGGGCGCCCCGAACAGGCCAGCCATGGGGTTATGGTTTTCTGGGAGATTGAGACCGACCGGGCGAAACGGCTCCTCTTTGAAGGGATGCTAATTTTAAAACGTCGTTACAAACCCTAGCCTTAAATTAGGTCTGGGGTTTTTTGCTAAAGTTATCAATTCCTTGTTTTACAGAAGGAAGGAGTTTTCTCAAGCACAGGGAATGTTTGGAGAGATGGCTTTTAGATTTTAGCAAGGAAGGATTGGAAAATTGAAAACATCACCTGTTTCATCGGGGCAACTGGCCCGGGCTGCCGGGATGATCTCCGGGATGATCCTGTTCAGCCGGCTGTTGGGTTTTGTCCGGGAAGCTTTGACCGCCAATTTGTTTACCCGGGCCGAAACGGACCCCTTTTTCGCCGCTTTTACGATTCCGGACTTCATGTACTATCTTTTGGTTGGGGGCGCCTTATCGGCCGCTTTCATTCCCCTCTTCTCGGAATACTTGGCCAAAGGGGAAGAGGCCGAGGGGTGGAGGATGGCCAGTACCTTTTTGAATGTAACCATCATTCTGCTGGCCTTCTTTGCGCTGCTGGGGATGGTCTTTGCCCGGCAACTCGCTCCCCTGCAGGCCTACCAGATGAAAGAAGGCAAACTGGAGCTTCTGGTTGAACTGACCAGGATGATGTTTCCGGCGGTCTTTTTTACGGCTTTAGCCGGATTGATGGGTGGGATCCTCAATTCTTACCAGCGCTTTTTTATCCCGGCTTTTGGGCCCATCTTATACAACGTCGGGATTATCCTGGGCGCCTGGTTTTTGGGGCCCCGGTTTGGGATTAAAGGGATGGCCTTCGGGGTGGTGGCGGGGGCGATTGCCAACTTTATGACCCAAGCCCTTGCCGTGAGAAAAATCAGTGGTTATAACCCTTTTTATATAAACCTGCAGCATCCGGGGTATAAAAAAATGATCCGGCTGATGATCCCGGCGATCTTGGGCCTGTCCGCCACCCAACTGAACATCTGGGTAACCACCAACATGGCTTCGGCTTTACCGGAGGGAAGCATTACCTACCTCCGGTTGGCCCAGCGGCTGGTCCTGCTTCCTTTGGGGATCTTTGCCTCCGCGGTTTCCACCGCCTTCTTCCCCACCCTGTCGCAACTGACCGCCGTCGGCAAATGGGCGGAGTTTAAAGAGAACCTTATTTTGGGCATCCGGGTCATCCTCTTTATTACCATCCCGTCCGCCTTCGGTTTTATCAGCATGCGGACGGAGATCATCCGTTTACTTTACGAACGGGGCGAGTTTACTCACGCCCAGTCGGAGCTGACCGCCTATGCTTTGTTCTTTTACAGTTTGGGCTTGTTTGCCCACGGGGTGATTCAGATCTTGCCCCGCGGTTTCTATGCGCTCAAAGATACCATTACACCGGTGAAAGTCTCCCTGGCCACCGTGTTTTTGAGTATCGGCCTGAATTTTCTGTTCTTAAAATATACCCCGTTGTACCACGGCGGTTTGGCCCTTTCCTTTTCGTTGATGGGGATCGCCAATATGTTACTCTCTTTCTTTCTTTTACGGCGCAAGGTCGGCGGTCTCCGCAGCGGAAAACTGCTGAAGACCGGAGGCCAAGCCGTTGTGGCGGGACTGGGGATGTCCGTCGTTATCCGGTTGTTTTTGCCGTTTTGGAACCGGTTCTTAGGCGGACTGGGCCTGACCGTCAACCTGTTCCGCCTCCTTCAAGTAGTGGGCGGGGTTGGGGTCGGGGTCGCCGTTTATCTGGCCCTGGCGGCAGTTTTAAACATGGAAGAAGTGAGGCTGATTAAGAAGATGATCCGGAAAAACGGATAGGTAACGGGAGGATTGGACGGCAATCGGTTGGGAAAAAACCAACCATTATTTTTATCGGAAAAGCGGAAGCGAAGAAGGATTTCCCGCGCGGGAAGAGAAGGAACAAGGGGAAGCGAGGGCGAAGGAGGCGTCTGTTTGCACAAAAAGAGGATCCTTAACCGGCTGCTTAACTCCTCCCTCCGGCGGAAACCCTTGACCCTGGTCACCCCCGCCGGGCAGGCGGAGGTGAAGATAGATCAGGAGGAAGCCCTGCTGATCAGGAAAGCAAAAGCCCGTGATGAAGAGGCCTTCCGGGCGTTGGTCGAGTTGCACAAGGCCAAAGTGTATCATCTGCTTTTAGGAATGCTCCGCGATGAAGACCAGGCGCAAGAGCTTACCCAGGAAACCTTCGTCAAGGCGTGGAAGGGCTTGCCGGCTTTCCGCGGGGAGTCAACCCTTTGGACTTGGTTATACCGGATTGCTTACCATACGGCCGTGGATTATTTGCGGAAAAAAAAGCGGCAGGAAGAGATAGTGGTCTTGGAAGAGACCGGCGGGGAGCTTTCCAAAGGACCGGAGAACGACCCCTTGGAATTGGTGATCAAGCGCGACAAAGAGGAAGACTTGCACCAGGCTTTATCCCGTTTGTCGTTGCGGCAGCGCGTGGTGTTGATCCTCTATTATTTTCAGGGCCTCTCCTACCGGGAGATCGCCGCGGTTACCCGTCGTCCCTTGGCTTCGATCCGGGCTGATCTCCACCGCGGAAAAGAAAGGCTGCGCCAGCTGATCATAAAAAAATGGGGGTTACGCGATGCAGAGATACGACCAAGGGCTTGACCAAGTCGATCTGTTTTTAGCCGATCTTCACCGGCGGCAACGTCCTGGCAAGTTTACTCCGCTGGCCGAAGCTTGCGGCTGGGTAAAAAGGGAAGTCCCCCCCGGTTTGGTGGAGGGAATCATCCTCAGGATCCAGCGGGAGGAAAGACGGCGCCGCTGTCGCCGGCTTTATCTTTTTGGGAGCCTCGTCTGTTTGCTTCATGTCTATATTTTTAGCACGGCGGGCCGGGTAATGAAGGTGGCGGAGACCGGGAAGTATGCGCCTGGGCTGGTGGGAAGCTTTTGGCTACTGGCCAGTCTCCTGGTGGGCTTGCTCCTCCCCATCTGGTTTCTCTTGGCTTATGTGGCGCGGCAGGAAGGAAAGGCGCTGGCCGAGAAGAAGGTGACGCGGTGGCGGTTAACTCCTGGTTGAACCGGGCACCTCAGGAGGTGAAAGGGGATGAGGTTAAGCATGTTCTTAAGCGGTGTGTTTTGGGGTATTTTCCTGATTATCCTTGGTTTGTGTGCCATCTTCAAAACGGTTTTCCATATTAACATTCCTGTATTCCGGATCGGGTTGGCGCTGTTCCTTATTTATATCGGCTTGAGCATGTTGTTTAAGGGGCCGCCGTGGCGGGGCGAAAAAAACACCGTGCTCTTTGAAGAGCGGGATCTAGTCCTGGAGGAACAGGGTGAATATAATGTCATTTTTGGGCGTGGGGTTATTGATCTGACCACCCTTCCCTCCCCACCCCAGGACCGGCGGATTGAGGTCAATGTGGTCTTTGGGGAAGGCGTGCTCAGGATCAAGCGGGATACGCCACTCACCATCAAGGTCAACTCGGCCTTTTCCGGAGTGCGGCTACCTGACGGCAACCAGATCAGCATGGGTGAATATACTTACCGATCGGGGGAGCAGACGGGGAACGGTGGACGGGTCCTGGTCGAGGCGAAGGTGGTCTTTGGCAGTTTGGTGTTTGACGAAGAATAACTGGATCGGGAAGATCGAACCAGTTGGCAAGGATGATTATTTATATAAAACCAAGGAGGAAAGGTGATGAGCGGAAGTGTCTTGTTGGGCGAGATGAGAGAAGCGTTAGTCGCGCACTTGGTAGCGGTGGAAGAGCAAAGCGCCAGTTTTATTGAGGAATTTTTCCCCGACTCTCCGGAAAGGGATAAAGCCGAAGGGATCATTGGCGAATACATCAAAAAGCTGGAAGGTCTCGTTCGAGAAGCACCTTTGCTGAAGAACCCGGGGGCTTTTCCTCTGGTGATTATCGGCAGCCGCGTTGTGGTGGAAGACCTTGACACCAACGAAGAAATGGCTTTTCAAATTATTTCTCCCCTCGGCGAACTGCCGGGCGAAAACGGCATCTCCCCCCTCTCTCCGGTGGGGAAAGCCCTGTTTCTAAAGGCGCCCGGGGAGGAAGTGCAGGTGGAGGCGCCAGGTGGGACCTTCCGCTACCGGATTGCCGCAATTCACTACCCAGCAGCCGGATAATGGTTGGAAAAGCGGCGGGTGGTTCTTACCTCTTCCGGAAGCCGGTTTGGGTTTCCGGTTTTTTTATTCCAAAGTGGACGGGGCATTGTCTGATCAGCAATTCAATAAAAACGGAGGTTGGGCAATGATCGGGAAGGGAACACTCATCAATGTCATCGCCATCGTTGCCGGGGCCGGCGGCGGGCTCTTACTCAAAAACGGGATCCCGGAACGGATGAAACAAACGATCATGCAAGGGATCGGCTTGGCCGTGGTGATGCTTGGCCTGTCCGGTGCCCTGCAGGAGCTTTTTCTGCTGGCGGCGGAGGGCCGTTTGGAACGCCGCTTTACAATGCTGATGATCCTCTGTTTGGTGGCCGGCGGGATGATCGGGACCGGTTTCCGGATCGAAGAACGGTTGGAGCGGTTGGGCAAACGTTTGGAACTGAAGTTTAGCAGGCTGGGTGGGAACTTTGCGCGGGGCTTCATCACCGCCAGTCTGGTCTATTGTGTCGGGGCGATGGCTGTGGTCGGGGCCCTGGAAGACGGCTTGACCGGTAAGATTGAGATCCTGCTTTCCAAGTCCATCCTGGACGGGATCAGTGCCGTAATTTTTGGGGCCAGTCTGGGGCCGGGCGTCCTTTTCTCCGCGGTTTCGGTCTTCCTGTACCAGGGCACCCTTACCCTCCTGGCCGGCTTGGTGAAAACGGTGATCAGCCCGGAAGTGCTTAGTCAGATGTCGCTGCTGGGTGGGATCTTGATCATGGCGATCGGCTTCAATCTCTTGGCAGTCAGTAAAATAAAGGTGGGGGACCTTCTCCCCGCCATCTTCCTGCCGATCCTGTTTGAGTTGGTCCGCCAAGGGTTATGGGTATTGGGATAAGACAGACCAGATCCGGTTCCTGGCGGGACCGGTAATCTTTCAAAAACCCCCACGGGGGTTTTTCTTTTTGCCGTTCGTCCGCTGCCGGTTAGTTTGCCAAGTTACCGCCCATACTAAGATTGAATAAGGGGGAAGTTAATGTTTAAGATGTTCTGGCGGAAGTTACGCCTCGCCCATCAACGGAAAAGGGCGCCGGCTGCGCGGTCGTCCCGGGATTTAAGCCCAAGCTTGGCAGTGAACCTGAAGGCTTTTCTCCAGGAGCTTGGGACGAGTCCGGATCTGATCATCCGGCATTTGACGTTGGGGCCCAGGCCGGGAAGGACCGGGGCTTTACTTTTCATCGACGGCCTGGTTGATCCGCAGGTTGTCAACAGGGATGTTTTGTTTCCGCTCTTGAACGAAGCGAATTGGGGAAAAAACCAAGGCGACATTGATCTCCTGGCCTATGTGGCCGACAATTTGTTGGCGGTCGGGGAGATCGAGCGGAATACGAATTTCCGCCAAACGATGCAAGCCCTTCTAGCCGGGAACACCATCCTTATGGTGGACGGTCAAGCCGAAGCTTTGCTCTTAGCGTCAAAGGGTTGGGAAAAAAGGGCGATTCGGGAGCCGGAAGCGGAGCAGATTATCCTAGGCCCCCATGAAGGGTTTACCGAAAACCTCCGGACCAACACCGCGCTCCTGCGGCGGAGGATCGCCACGGCCGGGCTCCAATTTGAAGAGATGAAACTGGGGCGGCGGACGCAGACCACCGTGGCTATTGCCTACTTGAAAGGAGTGGTCAACGAAAAACTGGTCGAAGAGGTTAAAACCAGATTGAAGCGGATTAATATCGATTATATTATGGACGCCAATTATCTTAGCGAGTTTATTACGGACGCGCCCTATTCTCTCTTTCCAACGATTGCCTCCACGGAAAGACCGGATGTGGCGGCGGCGAAAGTATTGGAAGGGCGGGTTGCCATCTTTGTTGATGGGACACCGCTGGTCAATACGGTTCCCACCTTATTTGTGGAGTTTTTTCAAAGTCCCGATGACTATAATTTCCCCTATCAATACGCCACGATGATCCGTTGGTTCCGCTACCTCTCTTTTACCCTTGCGGTGCTGGGCCCGGCGTTTTTCGTTGCTTTAGGCTCCTACCACCAGGAATTGATTCCGACCCCGCTCTTGCTCACGGTGAAGGCGGCGACGGAGGGAACCCCCTTTCCCTTGGTTATTGAGATGGTGGTGATGGGGCTGGTCTTTGAGATTCTCCGCGAAGCCGGGGTACGCCTGGCCAGACCGTTCGGACAGACGATCAGTATCGTGGGGGCGCTGGTCATCGGCGAGGCGGCGGTCACCGCCGGACTGGTGGGGGCACCCACGATCATTGTCATCGCTTTGACCGCGATCACCACTTTTGTGGTACCGGGGTTATTGGGACCCGGGATCTATCTCCGCTTAATCTACACGATTCTCGCCGGGGTGCTGGGGGCCTATGGGATTTTGACCGGGGTGCTCTTTACCCTCCTCCACCTTGCTTCTTTACGTTCCTTTGGGATCCCCTACATGGCCCCGTTGATGCCGGTCGTTCCCGCCGATCTGAAAGATGTGGTGGTGCGGGCCCCCGTTTGGGCGTTGTGGACCCGGCCGCGCTTGATCGGTTGGCCGCAACCGCGGCGCCAACCCATTGGCTACGTTCCGGACCAGGAAGAAAAGGGGGAGGAGGCCGGAGATGACGGGTGAAGGATGCCGGAAGCGGCGCTTGACCAAAAGCCTTTGGCTGCTACTTCTGCTAATAGTGGTTTTCATCAGCGGCTGCTGGGACCGGCGGGAACTGGAGAATTTAGCAGTGGTGATGGGGATTGGGATCAACCGGCCGCCGGAGGGGGAGGGTTATGAAGTTTCTTACCAGATTGTGCGGGCGGCGCAGCTCCATAGCCCGGGCGGCGGCGGTGGCAGCGGACAGGACCTTAGGCCTTTTTGGATCCTGCGTTCCAGGGGGCCGACGGTTTTTGAGGCGATCCGCAATGCTACGTTTCAAAGCAGCCGCAAGCTTTTCTTATCCCATTGCCAGGTGATTGTGGTCAATGAAGCGGTGGCCCGGGAAGGGCTGACGTCCATCCTGGATTTTTTCACCCGTGACCACGAACCCCGCTTGACCCTATGGTTATTGCTTACCCCCGAGGATCCGGTCCAGATTTTGGATGCCGCGGCCGGATTGGAGCGGGTCTCGAGTCAGGCCATCTCCGATCTGTTACAGTTTTACCAATCCACTTCCAAGATCCGCCCGGTTCAACTGGCGGAGTTTGTTAGGCTGTCCATGGCCAGAACCGCGGACAACACCTTCCCCATCATCAAAACAACAGAGAACGCGGGGAAAAAGGAGTTTATTCTTGATGGGAGCGGGGTTATTAAGGGGGACAAACTGGTCGGTTACTTGGACCCGAGAGAAACCCGGGGTTTACTATGGGTCCTTGGTAAAGTAAAAAGCGGTTTAGTCACGGTTGAGGTTCCCGGGGAAAAAGGGAAAGCCACTTTCGAAATCTTTAATTCTTCTGCCGCGGTGAAGGTACAGGCGAACGCGGATCAAGTACACGTTAAGATTGAAGTGCGCGTCCGGTCCGGGCTTGGCACCCAAACCACCACTGCCGACCTCTCCACCCCGGACCAGTTCAAAAAGCTGGAAAAAAAGCAGGAGGAAACAATCAAAGGAGAGATCGAAGCAGCCCTGGCCAAAGCACGGGAATATAAAGCGGACATTTTTGGTTTTGGCCGGCACCTTTACAGCTATGACCACCGCGCTTGGCGACGGTTGGTGGCGGACTGGGAGCGGCACTTTGTGGTGGCGACCGTCGAAATCAAGGTAAAGGCGGTCCTGGATAAGCTGGGCTTGATCACCAGACCGGCGTTGAAATAAAAGGCCAAAGGAGGGCCCGGATGACCAAAGAACAGATCTCACCCCGACAATTAACCTTTCTGGTGATGAGTTTTACCATTGGCAGTTGGATTGTGCTGCCGTCGGGGCTTGAGGCTTGGCAAAATCTATGGTTGATTATTCTGCTCGCCATGGGAATGTCCTTGGTCTTTGCCTATCTTTGCCTGTTTCTTTTCCGTCGTTATCCGGGGAAAACCCTCTTTGAGATTCATGAGATCGTTTACGGACCAGTAATCGGCCGGCTGTTTTCCCTCCTGTTTATGTGGTTTTTCTTGCAGATTGGCGCGAACGCCCTGGCGGTCTTTGTCACCCTGCTGAAGACGAGAGTCTTTACCGCCACCCCCGACCTGGCGCTGGTGATTCCCTGGGTGATCACGGTGGTTTATGGTTGTCGCCGCGGATTGGAAGTCATCGCCCGGTGCAATGAACCTTTGATCCTGGCGACCGCGGGGTTGATCCTGCTCTCCGTTTTTTTGGTGCTTAATATCATGGAACTGGAGAACCTATACCCCTTTTTTAACCTGCCGCTGCCGACGGTACTATGGAACACGCTGGGCATTTCCCTTTTTCCCTTTGGCCAGAATGTGGCCATTTTAATGCTTTTGCCCCAGGTCAACCGGCCGCAGAAGGTGAGGACGGCAATTTTCTGGGGGATACTGGCCGCCGGTGGTCTTTTGAGCTTGCTGCAATTTTTAGCCGTCAGTGTCTTTGGGAAAACCGGTGAACTGTTTGTCTTTCCCACCTACGAATTTTACCGGATGATCAATATTGGGCAAGTATTTACGCGGCTGGAACTGATCCCCCTCCTCAACTTTTTGACGATGGGTTTCATCAAAATTATGCTTTGTTTATATATCCTGGCGGTGGGGACCGCCCAGATCTTTAACTTACGCGTCTATCAGCCGCTGGCCTTTCCGTTGGGAGTCATGATCTTATTTGTCGCCCAGCAACTTTACCCCAGTATCAGTCTTCATTTGGAATATATCAAGCTTGCGCAACCCTTCTTCGGCCTCTTTTTCTCCCTTTTCCTGCCGCTGCTCACCTTGGGTGTGTCTTTCCTGCGGGGTAGTGCACAGCGGGAGATGAAATCATGATCATCCTTCTTGTGCTGATCTTTCTCGGCCTCTTCCTTTACGAAGCCCGTGGTTTAGTGGCCGGTGAGTACTGGCGGGAACTGGCGGTCTTTACCCTGCTGATGCTTTTGGGCTTGTTTTTAAGTATTCTGTTGGCCAGCGAGGTGGATCTGCCCTATGTGGAAAGCATTTGGCTTGATCTTTATACGGGACTGCGCGAGGGACTGGTCCCCGGCGCATAGCCGGGTGTTTCCGCTGGTTACCGCGGGCGGATGAAAGGAAATTTGACGCGTGACCGCTGACGGGCGGAAAAGTATTATTCGGAAAAAATTTAAGAAGGTAACTTTTTAAAACCCGTTACGTCAAAGAAGAATAAACGTCTCTTTTTTTAGGAAAGAAGGAGGGATTTGGTGAATAAAGTTAAAATAATAACCGACACCGCTTGTGATCTAACCATGAATTTCCTCGCGAGCGCCGGGATTGGCGTGGTCCCGATGACCATAAATTTCCCCGACCGGTCCTATCGGGACGGGTTTGATCTGGGCCGCGAGGAGTTTTACGGGCTCCTGACTTCCGCGGTGAAGCTACCGACGACAGCGCAACCGACCCCCGGCGACTTTCTCCGGGTGATGCAGGAAGCGGCGGCGGGGGGGCAGGAGATTGTGGTGATTACGATCTCCTCCGGGATGAGCGGTACCTACGAAAGTGCCTTGGCAGCCCGGGAGCAGATCGACCAAAAAGAGCGGGTTGCGGTCTTTGATTCCCGCACCGCCTCGCTGGGCCAAGGGCTTTTAGTCCTCAAAGCGCAGGAGATGGCGGCGGCGGGGAAGGGGAAAAACGAAATTATCAAGGAATTGACGGGGATGCGTTCCCGTTTGTACTCCGTTTTTACCCTGGACACCCTGGAATACCTCAAGAAGGGCGGACGGATCAGCCGGGTACAGGCGGTGATGGGCGATGTCTTGAACATCAAGCTCATCCTCGAAGTAAATAAGGAAGGCCGGATTGTTCCGCGGGAGAAAACGCGGGGCCGGCGGCGGGCCATCAAACGTCTGCTGGAGATCATGGCGGCCGAGGGGCGTGAATTGTACAACCAGTTGATCGCCATTGGCCACTCCCGTTGTGCGGAAGAGGCGGAGGCTTTGGCCGCCGAAATTAAAAAGCTTTATAACGTTAAAGTGGTCCGGATTGGTGAGATCTCTTCCACGGTCGGGACGCACACGGGCCCCGGCTGTATCGCCGTTTTCTTCCAGGGGGAAAGTTAGTCCCGGCGCCAGTGGGGAAAAGAAACTACTAGCGGAAAGGGTTGTGGTGAAAAGTTGGGTCAACGGGGCATCGTTCTGGATTACAGCGGAGCATTAAAATTTTTCCGGCGGGAAGAATTGGACATGCTTGCCCCCCGGGTGGAGGCCATCCACCGGCAAATGACGGAAAAGCGCGGCGCGGGGAAGGATTTTTTGGGGTGGCTCGACCTTCCGGTCAGCCTCGACCAAGCGGAACTTGAAGCGGTTAAAGCGGCGGCCGCCCGGATCCGGGAGAGTTCAGAAGTGTTGGTAGTGGCCGGCATTGGCGGTTCGTATCTGGGCGCGCGGGCGGCGTTGGCGATCTTGACGCCCTATTTTCGTCCCGCGTCTCCCCGGGTGGGCGATCCGGAAGTGATCTTTGCCGGTCACCATTTAAGCGGGGCTTATCTTGAGCAGTTGTTAAATTACTTAAAAGAGAAAGAATTCAGTATCAATGTGATCTCGAAATCCGGGACGACCACCGAGACCGCGGTGGCCTTCCGTTTCCTGAAGCAATTGGCGGAGGAGAAATACGGGAAAAAAGGCGCAGCGGCCCGGATCTTCGCCACTACCGACCGCCAGCGGGGCGCCCTGCGGCGGTTGGCCGAGGAAGAGGGCTACACAACTTTCACGATTCCGGCCGACATTGGCGGGCGTTATTCAGTTTTATCGCCCGTTGGGACCCTGCCGATTGCCGCGGCTGGAATTGACCTTGATCCGATCCTGGCCGGGGCGGGCGCGGCTTACGACGCCTGTGCCCATCCGGACCTGGAGCGGAACCAGGCCTATCTGTACGCCGCTTTGCGCTACCTCTTCTACCAGAAGGGAAAGAGCATCGAGTTAATGGTCAACTACGAACCGGCTTTGCATTATTTTGCCGAATGGTGGAAACAGTTGTTCGGCGAGAGCGAAGGCAAAGACGGGAAAGGGCTCTTTCCGGCGGCCGTTGCTTTCACTACCGATCTGCATTCGCTCGGCCAGTACATCCAGGATGGGCGGCGCCTTTTCTTCGAAACCATTCTGGCGGTGGAGGAAGACCGGTCCAGCTTGGTGCTGCCGGCGACGCCCGGCGATCCGGACGGACTAAACTACATCGCCGGTCAACGGGTCGACGAGATGAACCGGCAGGCGCTCCGGGGGACGCTCCTGGCCCACCAGGATGGCGGTGTTCCCTGTTTGGTCGTGAAGATCCCGGAATTGTCCCCGTTCAACTTCGGTTATCTGGTCTACTTCTTCGAAAAAGCCTGTGGGATGAGCGGTTATCTGCTGGGGGTCAACCCCTTCGACCAGCCAGGTGTTGAGGAATATAAGAAGAATATCTTTGCCCTGCTGGGCAAAGCCGGCTTCGAAGAACGGCGCCAACAGTTGTTGGCCCGCCTGGGGAAGTAAAAAGGAAAGAAGAACCGCCGGCCGCCCGGCGGTTTTTTTGCTGTGTTCAGGCGCCGCTGGGAAGCCTTGCCCGCCAACCCATACCAATGGGTGTTTTCTTTTTTAGCAGGATTCTTCCGGTCTGGACCCGAATGATAGAGCTAACGGTCTTTGCTTAAAGTGCCCCAGGGCGGAAGCAAAGGGGTGCATAATTGATTTACAGAAGAATAAAGGGAAGATGTGGAAGGGAGCGGTCAAGATGGAAGTGGCAATTATCGGCGGGACCGGCGTCTATGACCCGGCCATCTTAACCAATACGAAAGAGGTCAAGATCCAAACCCCCTATGGCGAGGTGAGGCCGACCGTCGGCGCATACAACGGCCTTGAGGTTGCTTTCCTTCCCCGGCACGGCGCAGGTCATACCGTACCGCCGCACCGGATTAATTACCGGGCGAACATCTGGGGACTGCGGCGTTTGGGGGTGAAGCGCATTTTGGCCACCACCGCCGTGGGGAGTTTAAACCCGGCGATGCGCCCGGGGGAGATGGTTCTGATCAACCAATTTATCGATTTCACCAAAGGACGGCCCAGTACGTTCTTTGAAGGGGGCCCCGCGGGGGTGATCCATGTTGACTATACAGAACCCTATTGTCCGGAACTCCGGCATGCAGTGCTCAAGGCCGCTGCGGAATTGGGTTATAAAGCCCATGACGGTGGGACATATGTCTGCACGGAGGGACCGCGGTTTGAGACCCCGGCCGAGATTCGGATGTTTGCCAAGCTGGGTGGGGATTTAGTGGGGATGACCAATGTCCCGGAGGTGGTTTTAGCCCGGGAAGCCGGGATCTGCTACGCCACCATCTCGCTGGTGACCAACTATGCGGCGGGGATCGCGGCCGGCCCGTTGACCCATGAGGAAGTGGTCGCCCTGATGGCCGAGAATAACGAGCGTTTGAAACAACTCTTGATGCGGGTGCTGGTTGCTATACCCCCGGAGCGCAACTGCCGTTGCCGGCAGGCCGTTCCCAACGTCGACCGGTTTTTTGAGGAGGATCAGCCTTGAACGAGGCCTTTGTCACCCTCCGGTGGGAAGCGCGGTCGTTGATCTTGTTGGACCAGACGCAACTGCCGGAGCGGGAGGTTTATTTGGTCTGTAAGGATTACCGGGCCGTGGCCGAGGCGATCCGGCGCCTCGTGGTGCGGGGGGCGCCGGCCATCGGCATCGCCGGCGCCTTTGGGGTGGTTTTGGGCGCTTATGAGCTCATCCAAAAGAAGGCGGACTTGTTCGCCGGGTTGGCGACGGTCTTTACCGAACTGGCCGGGACGCGACCAACCGCGGTCAATCTGTTTTGGGCCTTGGGCCGGATGGAGAAGGTCGCGACCGCCCACCGGACGGAATCCCCGGAGGCGGTGGCGGCGGCGTTGGAAGCGGAAGCCCTTCGGTTATACCAGGAAGATATCGAAACCAACCGCCGCCTGGGCGTTCATGGCGCGGCGCTCTTGACCGACGGGATGACGGTTTTAACCATCTGTAACGCGGGGGCGCTGGCTACGGTGGCCTACGGGACGGCGTTGGCGGTGATTCGGGCGGCGGTCCAGGCGGGGAAATGCATCAAAACTGTGGCCTGCGAAACCAGGCCGTTACTACAAGGGGCCAGACTGACCACTTGGGAGCTGATGAAAGACGGCATTCCGGTTACCCTGATCACGGATAGCATGGCGGGTTACCTTATGCAACAAGGGTGGATCCAGGCGGTATTAACGGGAGCGGACCGGATTGCCGCCAACGGGGATGTGGTTAACAAAATCGGCACTTATATGCTGGCGGTCTTGGCCCATGCCCACGGGATTCCTTTTTATGTGGCGGCGCCGATGTCCACTTTTGACCTGACGCTCCCCGACGGACAACGGATTCCCATCGAGGAAAGGGCCGCGGAGGAGGTTACCGGCTGGCGCGGGCAACAAATCGCCCCGGAAGGGGTGGCGGTCTATAATCCGGCCTTTGATTTAACACCGGCCCGCTTTGTGCAAGCGTGGATCACGGAGCAAGGGGTTTTTTGGAACCAAGGGGGAAAGATTGACCTGCGGGTGGAGCGTTCGCCAGCAGACTAAATTTAGGCATGCATGTTGGCTTGGTTGAGGCAATCCAAAAGTTTGTCTTTGGAGAGGCTTAATTTAAAGGCCATAAACTCCGGGTCGACCCGGAAGAAATCTTTTAGTTGCCACGGCGGCATCTGCTTATAAGCCATCTCCAGTTCATGGTCGGGGATGAGATAGTTGACGGCCCAGACCAGCGCCTGGTACTCCTCACGGTAGATGCCGATCCGGTTCCGGCAATGGTAGTGGATGATGTTTAGTTCTTGCCGTGTAGAAAAAAAATGGCCGAGTTCTTCCGCGAGGACGCAACGGAAATGGTTTAAATCCTTTGTGATCCGGTAGTCCAGGCCAATAACCGGGTTTTTCCCCGGATAGGAAAAATAAATCGCTTCTACGGGCGGCTGAAATTCCCAAAACTTCAAGGCGATCTTGTTCTTTTTGGCTAGGGCGATTAAATCGTTCGGCAAGGGTACCCCCCCATTTTTTGGAGCCAAACTCTAGGTGGAAAGTGGTCTCTACTCTTTGATTCCCAACTCTTCTTTGACCATTTTTATAAAACGGAGCACCGACTTGCGCGCGTTTTCCGGTAAATCCAGGGTTGGGTCGTCGCTGCGGTGGGCGGCCACGATCTCGATGGGATTCCGGATATCGGTTCGGTCGAGAAGGAAATCAATGGATACATTGAAGTAATCAGCAATCTTTCGTAAAGTGTTTTGGTCCGGGAATCTTTCATTATTCTCGTAATTGCTGATTGTTTTCTGGGAAAGACCCAGTTTTTCGGCAAGATCTTTCTGGTATAAGCCCTGTTCTTCGCGTAAAGTTCGAAGTCTTGCTCCAAAGGACACTTGATCACCACCGTTGTCGATGCTGTAATCCACCCGGCGCCAGAGGCACGGCCACCAATGACCTTGTTGTTCGCCGCCGGTTTTGCCGGACCGGGGCCAAACTTATGAGATGAGGATTTAAAACCAACCCAAGGTTTAAAAAGAATGGGTGACTATTAATTTAATCGTAGCATTGGCCTTAAAAGTTAATAGTTTTTTCGGCTTGATTTTTACCGGTTCTCTTTTTCTTTTGGGGGATTATATAATATTATAATTGGGTGATTTAGGAAGCTGGAGAAAAGACCGGGAAGGAGTGGTCTGATGGTAGCTAGTCAGATCCGTAATCTAAACCTGGCGCCGGCCGGGGACCAGAAGATCGAATGGGTCAGCAGACATATGCCGATCTTAAACCGGATTCGCGCAAAATACGCGGCCGCCCAGCCTTTTGCGGGACGCCGGTTGGCGGTCTCGGTTCATCTGGAAGCAAAAACGGCCTATTTGGCCTTGACCCTGAAGGCCTTAGGCGCGGAACTTGCCGTGACGGGTAGTAACCCTTTGTCGACCCAAGATGAGGTGGCGGCGGCCTTAGTGCACCGGGGGATTCCCGTTTTTGCCTGGCACGGGGCGACGAAAGAAGAGTATTTTACCCACTTGGCTGCTACCTTGCAGCACAAACCGGAGTATATTATTGATGACGGGGGTGACCTGGTGAATCTCCTCCACACCAACCTGCGGGAGCTGCTTCCTTTGGTCAAAGGCGGCTGTGAAGAGACGACCACCGGGGTGCATCGCCTCCGGGCGATGGCGGAGCAAAAACAGTTGGCCTTCCCGATGATCGCGGTCAACGACGCCCTTTGTAAACACCTTTTTGACAACCGTTATGGCACCGGCCAGTCAACCTGGGACGGGATCATGCGCACGACCAACCTGGTC
>JAAYMP010000032.1 GCA_012521315.1 Bacillota bacterium | reverse complement strand
GGGGCATCATTGGTTAAACCACGGAGAAAACGATAAACCCCTTCCAGTTCCTCTTCAAAAGCCTGTTCATAATCGACCGCTAACGCTTCCGAGGAATAGTCTGTTTCCGCTAATAAGCGCAGGGTTTCTTGGACCGAAGTCGTTTTGAGCAGCCGCTCAAAAAAACTAGCGGGGAGCAATTTGGTCTCAAGGATACGAATCCGCCCAACGGCGTAGGCGTAATATCTTTCTGCCATCAAAATCCCCCCCGTCACGAAAATAGAATCCCGGCGACCTCCGGAAAGAATCTCTCTTCTAAATCAGCAACAATTGATTCCAAGGAAGCATTCACTTCATAATTGGAACTGATGAGGAGGAACCCCCCTCTGAGCGCTGCCGGTTCCGGCCTTAATTGCAGATTCCCGCTCCGGCCGTTTTTCACCAATTCCTTATTCACTTGCGGAATTATTTTTTGCCAAAGCGCTTTCTCCGCAGCGGATACGGCGATCATTTCTTCTCCGGTCTCCACCGCCTTCAAAAGCAGATCTTTATAAAGCGCGCTCTTTTCCGCCTCTGGCATCTCCGCCAAGGTAGTCAATGCCTGCTCAAAAGCATCATGGATCAACTCTTGCTTCGCCTGCAAAAGACGGAGTTTTGTTTCAAGCTCGGCCTCCCGGAGCAGCCGCCGCGCTTCTTCTTCAGCCTGGTGCCGGTATTCCTCGCGAATGGCATTAACCTTTTCCGTTGTTTCTTTCCGGTAATCCGTTGTCAACCGTTGGGCTTCTTCCCGACTTTGGGCCGCGATCTCCGCCGCTTCTTTCCGGGCCGCCTCCATAATCCGGTTGGTCAGTTCCGTTAATTCTTGGGCCATCATTAATCCCACCTAAAGTGTAATCGCGTTGTAGAGGAAGAACGAGATAATAAAGGCTAAGATCGCGTACGTCTCAACTAAACCTGCGTAGACAATCCCTTTCGCCGACTCTTCTGGCCGTTTCGCCACAATCCCAATTCCGGAGGCAGCAACTTGGCCTTGTAAAATCGCGGAAACTAACCCAACAACCCCCACCGGCATTCCTGCAATGAGAAAACGAACGCCTGCCTCCAGTGGAATCGGTCCCCCGATACCGACAAACTTGAAGACCATCAGCATCCCGATAACAAAGCCGTAGATACCTTGCGTCCCCGGTAGAGCCGTTAAGACTAGGGTTTGCCCAAACTTTTTCGGATCCTCGGTAACCACACCCGCCGCTACTTTACCGGCGATACTCACCCCGTAGGCGGACCCAATTCCTGACAACAAAACGGCAATTGCTACTCCCAGAAATGCATACAAAGTACCTAATACCATCTTTTTATACCTCTCTTTCCTTCTTTAAGAAAATATTTATGTTCTCCAGTTTTAAAGGAGTAAATGGTCTCCCTCCACCGGTAAAAAAGGTGTTAAAAAACTCTAAATACTGCAACCTACTGGCATGCACATAAGCGCCGAGCAGGTTTAAACCAAAATTGAGGGCATGTCCGATCACGAAGATGATAACGGCAAAGATCCAACCGATCGGTGCGCCCCAAGTCATCTCCACGAATAAATTGATGATCGAACCCATCACCGCGCCGGAAAGTCCTAAGGCCATCAACCGGGAATAGGATAGCACATCACTGAAGAAACCAACACTTCCGTAGATGTTTAACAACCCACCCGTAATCCCTTTTAAGATCTCAAAGAACCCTTTTTTGCCCCGGGCATTGCCAATAACCAGCAAGAGCGCGGCGATCAGCGTTCCGTATTTGAAATACGCGGCGTAAGCACCCAGCCCAATGTAGGAGCCACCGACCATGAGTAAAATTCCGGTCAAGAAAAGGAGCCAAACGGCTTTCCCCCAGATCGCTTCGGCGACATCACCATTTTTAATACTAATCCAAGCGCTGATGATTGTTCCAACATACAGCTGAACCAAGCCCAACCCTAAGGAGAGCACCAATAATAGTTGGGGGTTGTCCATCACACTGAAGGCGCCGTCAAAAAAGGAGTAACCGAAGATACTAGATGTGACCAACCCAAAGAAGACGGCACCCAAACCACTGAGAATAAACAACTCCGCCATCTTACGCCCGCCCGGGCCCATCGCCAGTTTAGCCATGAGCGTCGCACAGATCAGGGCCAACACAGCCCCATATCCGGCGTCTCCCAACGCCATCCCGTAACAAAGGAAGAAAAAGGGCGCAATTGCGGCCGAGGGATCCACCTCATCCTGTCGCGGATAACTAAAAGACTCCACCAGTTTTTCAAAGGGCGTAACCACCTTCGTGTTCTTCAAGAGGATGGGGATCTCCTCATCAGCCTGTGGTTCCGAAAGACGTAAATAATGGGGAAGTTTCAACGCGGTAAGCACTTTCTCTACGCGCACAGCCTGCTCCGCAGCGACCCAGCCTTGAAGGGCAAAAACCGCTTTGCCCACCAACAGCTGGCGGTGGGCTTCCACTTGCCGCTTTTGGTTGTGCCAGTAATCATAGAGGGTTTGGAAGAACGGACGTTCAGCCGCAAAATCTTTCAAAGTAGCAACCAGTTCGGCCCGGTTCTTCTCCAATTGTTGCTTCTTTTCGTTTAAAACCGCCAGCCGTTCGCCGACGGTCCCGGATGTCAGCTCCGGCCGCGCCGGGACAAAGCCTTTCGCCCTTAAAATCTCGGCGGCCGGCGCCTCCCGCCAACAGAAAAAGACAGCATAGAACCGGTTTTCGTACTCGCCGATCTCCCGGTAACAATGGGCAATCTCTTCCTCGGCCAGCGCTTGGGATAAAAGCTGTGGTTCCCGATCCGAACTGCCAAGTAAAATCGCGATCCGCCGTGAACCGTTCCACACTTCAACGGGTAGATCCAACTCCGCCCAGGGCTGTAAAGCCTTCATCTCCCGTTCAACCTTG
>JAAYMP010000031.1 GCA_012521315.1 Bacillota bacterium | reverse complement strand
CCCGGAAAGGCTCGCCGCACTGGTCAGCGCGGTCCAGCCGGTGGTGGAAGAGGCAGCCCTGGATCCGTTGGTCGGTCATCCGACCGAGTTTGAATTTGGAACCCTTTTAGCCTTCAAGTACTTTGCCGAGGAGCAGGTGGATGTGGCCGTTGTCGAAGTGGGGATGGGTGGCCGGCTGGATGCCACCAATGTCCTGACTCCCTTGGTGGCGGGAATTACCCATATCGCCCTTGATCACCGGGAATATTTAGGGCCGGATCTGGTTTCCATCGCCCGCGAAAAGGCCGGGATCATCAAACCGGGAATCCCGGTGGTGTTTGGGGAACAAGCGCCGGAAGCAAGTGCGGTTTTGGCCGAGACGGCGCGGGCGGTTTCGGCACCCTATTATCGCGTGGGGAAGGAGATCGGTTGTCAGTTTGAACGGGCGGATTTATCCGGGACCTACCTGAAGCTGCAGTGGCGGGAGGAGACGCCGCTCGCGGTCCGGGTTAACCTTCTTGGGCCCCACCAGGCGGCTAACGCGGCGGTGGCCTTCGGCCTGCTTCAGTTGGTGAAGGCGCAGGGTTTGCCCTGGGCGCAAGAAGACCTGTTGGCAGGGTTTGATACGGTAACCTGGCCTGGCCGGATGGAATATTTTCCGGGTCCGCCTTCGGTTCTGCTGGACGGGGCCCATAATCAGGACGGGGTGATTAACCTTGCCCACGGTTTGGCGAAGCTCTTTCCGGAACGCCGGATCCGGCTGGTCGTAGGGATTCTCAACAACCGGCCGGTGGAAATGATGGGGATGCTTTTGACTTCGGTTTTAGGTGATAATCTGCACCGGGTTTACGCCACGACCGTCCCGGACGGGAAAACCGCCCCCAGCGCCCGGGTGGCCCGCTGTTTTCAGGATCTGGGGGTAAACACCGTGGTGATTGACGATCCGCTGGCGGCGCTGCAGGCCGCCCTGGCGGAGATGGAAGCGGATGAATTGTTGCTGGTGACCGGTTCCTTGTATTTGGTGGGCTATCTACGCCCGTTTATTCTTGGCCATTTTGCTGAGGCCGCCGGAGGAAGTTAATATGGAAGCGGGCAGAATCACCATCTTCACCGGACCCTTCGGTAGCGGCAAAACGGAAGTGGCGGTTAATTATGCTTTGTATCTCCGGCGGCAAGGCCAAAGGGTTGGGCTGGTTGATCTGGATATCGTCAACCCCTATTTCCGTTCCCGCACTTTAACCCGGCGCCTGAAGGAGGACGGGATTGATCTGGTCTCAACCTCGCCCGGCCTGGAGATGGCGGACCTTCCGGCCCTGTCGCCCCGGATTTTCAGTTTTTTGCAAAGCCCGGACCACCAGGTCGTCTTTGATGTCGGCGGGGATCCGGTCGGGGCCCGGGTTTTGGGCCGTTTTCAACCCTATTTTCAGGCCAACCCGTACCAGTTGTGGCTGGTCGTTAACCCTTACCGGCCCGGCTATGAAGACCCCGCATGTATTGCCGGCCTGGCCCGGGAGGTGGAAGCGGCTTCCCGCCTCAAGATTACCGGCCTGATTGACAACAGTAATCTGGGGAATTTGACCGACCGGCAAGTGCGGGCGCGCGGGGCGCTTCTGGTGGAGGCGGCAGCCGGCCGGTTGAAGTTACCGGTGGTTTTCCGGACCTATACGGATGAAGCCCAATTGACGGTGGAACAGGCCGGAAGGGAGCAAGTTTTTCCGCTAAAGTTGTTCATGCTTCCCCCCTGGGAAGAGGAGGAAAACTGGTCATAACAACCTGGAGAGAGGAGATGGCGTTTTGGCGCGGATTACCATTGATGAAGAGCGTTGCAAAGGGTGTGAGTTATGCGTTTCGGTTTGTCCCAAGAAAATCCTGGGGATGTCGGAACGGCTGAACAGTCAAGGGTATCATTTTGTCGAAACAATTGGCGACGGTTGTATCGGTTGTGCCTTTTGCGCCCGGATCTGCCCGGATGTGGTGATTGAGGTCTACAAATAGAGCTTCCGAAGAGCGGTATAGAACAGGAGGTGGGGTCTATTTGGAACGAGTGATGATGAAAGGGAACGAAGCGTTGGCCGAAGGGGCGATCCGCGCCGGCTGCCGTTACTTCTTCGGCTATCCGATCACGCCCCAGAATGAAATTCCGGAATACATGGCCCGGCGGATGCCGGAAGTGGGCGGTGTTTTTCTGCAAGCGGAGAGTGAAGTGAGCGCCATTAATATGGTCTACGGGGCCGGCGGCGCGGGGGCGCGGGTTTTGACTTCCTCCTCCAGTCCGGGGATCAGCCTAAAACAGGAGGGCATCTCCTACCTGGCGGGGGCGCAAGTACCCTGTGTCATTGTGAACGTCGCCCGGGGGGGACCGGGGTTGGGGGGGCTTAACCCGTCTCAAGCCGATTATTTTCAAGCGACCAAAGGCGGCGGCCACGGCGATTACCGCTTGTTGGTCTATGCCCCCGGCAACGCCCAGGAGATGGTGGATCTGATCGGTTTGGCCTTTGATAAAGCCGAAGCATACCGGAATCCGGTCATGATCTTGACCGACGCGATCATGGGCCAGATGATGGAGCCGGTCGTGCTGCCCCCGCTCCGGACCGTGGCGCCGGATCAACCGTGGGCGACCACGGGAAAACGCGGGCGCAGCAAACCCAATATCATTAACAGTCTGGGGTTGGTCGGCGAAGACCTGGAGCGGATCAACCGGGAACTCCAGGCGAAATACGCGCGGATGGCCGCGTCGGAAGTCCGCTATGAAGCCGACGGGGTGGAAGAGGCGGATCTGGTCGTGGTGGCCTACGGGACCACTTCCCGGGTGGCCCGTTCGGCCATTGCCCGTTTGCGGCAGGAAAAGAAGAAAGTCGGACTGCTGCGCCCCATCACTTTATGGCCTTTTCCGCAGCAAATCTTGGCGGAGCTGGCGACGGCGGGGAAACGCTTCCTCGTGGTGGAGATGAGCGCCGGTCAGCTGGTGGAGGATGTCATCCTCGGTGTCAACGACCGTGAAAAGGTGGCGTTCTTCGGCAAGCTGAACGGGACGGTACCCACGGTCCGTGAGGTTTACGACCGGATCCGGTCACTGCTGTCGGAAGGAGGAGAAGGATGAAGAAGGTCTTTGCTTACCCCCGCGCCCTGTCCCAAAGGCGGACCCATTACTGCCCCGGCTGCACCCACGGGATTATCCACCGTTTGGTGGCGGAAGCCATTGACGATTTGGGGATCCAGGAACGGACCGTGGGGATTGCCCCGGTGGGCTGCGCGGTTTTGGCTTATGATTATTTTGACGTCGATTTTCAGGAAGCGGCCCATGGCCGGGCGCCGGCGGTGGCGACCGGTGTGAAGCGGGTCCATCCTGACGCCGTCGTCTTCTCCTACCAAGGCGATGGGGACCTGGCCTCCATTGGAATGGCCGAGATCATTCATGCCGCGACCCGGGGGGAGAATATTACGGTGATCTTCGTTAATAACACGGTCTACGGGATGACCGGCGGCCAGATGGCTCCGACCACCCTGCCGGGGCAGAAGACGACCACCTCGCCTTACGGGCGGGACACGGCGACCGTCGGTTATCCGATCCGTGTCTGCGAACTCCTCGCTACGCTGGATGGCCCGGCCTATCTGGAACGGGTCAGTGTCCACGATCCCCAGCATATTCTTAAAGCGGGGCAGGCGATCCGCAAGGCCTTTGCCCTGCAAGTCGCCGGGAAAGGGTTTTCCCTGGTGGAGGTCTTGTCTTCTTGCCCGACGAACTGGGGGATGACGCCGGCGGAAGCGCTCCGTCACATCAAGGAAACGTTGATCCCCTATTATCCGTTGGGCGTGTACCGTGCCCCGGAGGAGGTGACCGGTGGTGACGCATGAGATCATTTGTGCCGGGTTCGGCGGGCAAGGTGTGATGTTGATCGGGCAACTGCTGGCGTACGGCGGGATGATAGAAGGGAAAGAGGTAACCTGGTTTCCATCCTACGGTCCGGAGATGCGGGGCGGGACGGCCAATTGCTCGGTGGTCATCTCCGCCCAGCCGATCGGCTCGCCGGTCGTGGCCGAACCCGATGGCCTAATTGCGATGAACGGTCCTTCTCTGGTGCGGTTTAAAGGAGCAGTGAAACCCGGCGGGGTGATTGTTTATAACTCTTCTCTGGTCGCCGAAGCCCCGGAGCTTCAGGGGGTCAGGATCTGTGCCGTCCCCGCCAACGAACTGGCCCGGGAGCTGGGGAACGACAAAATCGGCAATATGGTGGTGCTGGGCGCTTTCTTAGGGCTTACGAAAGCGGTCACCGTGGCCAGCATCGAAGCCGCTTTACAGCAAGTCTTACCCGCCCGGCGGCATCACTTAATCCCCTTGAACAGCGCCGCCTTGCGGAAAGGACTCAGTCTGGTCGAAGGCTGAAAAAAAGCCTCGAGAAGCTTAAAGAAACCTTAAGGCGCTTAAAGCGGCCCGCCGACGACTGCTGATTCCTGCGGAAGTCTAGGAAAGGATGCAAAGGCCAAAGGCCTTGAGGAACTTGAAGAAGCCTGAAGAAAACTGAAGGAGCCTAATGATTCGGCGTAAACATGATCAAGTCCAACGAAGCCGGAAAAAAGGCGGTAGTGCGAGATCACTACCGCCTTTTTCTTTGCACATAAACATGGTCCGGTTTAGGAATAATAATCCTAAAATTTCCGCAAGGGGGAGCAGGGATGAAAAAGACACCAAGCGCCCAAACGGAGCCACTGAAGAACGGCTTTTGGTCCGGACTCTGTCTCGGGGTTTTTTGTTCGCTTTTTCTGGCCACGGTGCTGGTTTATACTTATTTAAGCGGCGGGGGCTTTCGGATCCAATTGGACCGGGACCAGCCGGCGCTTTTCATCCGTGACCAGCTCAAAACCGAAGTTTTCTCCGAGTTCCATCTTTTTTTGGAGCAATTGAAACTGGAACTACCGGCCGCGTTGAAAAGGGCTTTTCAGGACCCGGAAAGTCTCTTCATTCCTTACGAGGACGGTGCGGTCAGCCTGCCGCGGGAGATGGGGGCGGCTGCGCGGGAACAGTTTCAGCGCTTGGCCGTGGCGACAGTCCTCGAATATTTGCAACGGGTTGATTTAACCCCTTATATTGAAGAAATCGGCCAGGAAGCGCTGGCCAAAGCGCGGCAGGTGTTCAGTCAGGAGGTGGCCGGGAAAACATACTTCTATGAAGTCTATCCCTTACTGGCCATCCCGGTCCATGTTGCGACGGAGTAAAACAGAGAAAAAAAGTGTTGACACGGGTTGTTTCTTCTGCTATTCTAACAAAAAAAAGATTGCCTTTAAACTGGTCCCGTGAGGCCGGTAAGGAACAATTCTTATGCTTTAATCGAACGAAGGATAAGAAATGAACCTTCCTGCCTTACGGCGGAAGGTTTTTTTCGTGGGGAGGCGACTGGGGTGGGTAGAGTAAAAGCACAGGTCATGGACGGAGAAAATATCCGTCGGGCTTTATACCGGCTTTCCCATGAGATTACCGAGCGGAATAAAGGGGTGGAGGATCTGGTCCTGATTGGCATCCGGACGCGGGGCGTACCGCTGGCCCAGCGGCTGGCGAAACTCATCGGCGAACACGAAGACACCGCGATCCCCGTCGGCACCCTGGACATTACATTTTACCGTGATGATCTGACCTTGATCTCTCCACAGCCCGTTTTACACCGGACCGATGTCCCCTTCGATCTCAACGGTTTAAAGGTTGTATTGGTCGATGACGTGCTCTATACCGGCCGGACGGTGCGCGCGGCCTTGGACGCGATCATGGATTTAGGCCGGCCCAGTATGATTCAGCTGGCGGTATTGATCGACCGCGGCCACCGCGAACTGCCAATCCGGGCTGATTTTATCGGGAAAAATGTTCCCACCTCCAAACGGGAAGTGATCCAAGTAAAACTCGAAGAAGTGGACGGGGAAGAAAAAGTACTGATTTTGGAGGTTGAACCGGGAGACTGACCCTTCCTCATTGATCCGGAGCGATCAAGGGGAGGGAGAGGTTCTTCACCCCTTGGTTGTTCAGAACAATCAAGGGGTATTTTTTAGGCAGGAATACGCTTTAACCAGCGTTCCAAATAAAAAATTAAAAAGGAGGATTCCAATGATGTCCCAAAAATCACAAGTAATCGGTTATCTGCCGGATGAGCGGCCACCCCTTTGGCGATTATTCTTGTATGCCATTCAACAAGTGATCGTGATGTTCCCCGCGACCGTTGCGGTAGCCCTCTTGACTGGATTTCATGTTTCAACCACCATTTTTGCCAGCGGACTTGCTACCTTTTGTTTTGTGTTTATTACCGGAAAACAACTGCCGCTTTATTACGGGTCGAGCTTTTCCTACTTGCCGGCTATTATCGGACTGATGGCTTCCGAAGCGTTGGCCGGGTACACTCTGAACGAAAAGATTGCCGTCGCCCAGTTTGGGATTGTGATGTCCGGGTTTGTCTCCATTGCCGCCGGTTTGATCGTGAACCGGTTTGGGCGCGAAGCCATTGATAAAGTGCTTCCCGCTTCGGTCACCGGACCGGTTGCCATGGCCATCGGCCTGACTTTGGCCGCCAATGCCATTGCCGATGCGGTTGCCGTTCCCGCCAACCTGCCGGAGGCGCTGGCCCAGACGGCGTCCAACTGGGCTTGGGTGATTTCATTGGTTACCCTTCTTTCCACTATCATGTTCTCGGTCTACCTGAAGGGGTTCTGGCGTCAGCTCCCGCTCTTGTTGGGACCGATCGTCGGTTGTCTGGTGGCGTTTATCGTCCGCGCCTTAACGGGCTTGGACTTTTTCAAAGTGTTACCGGCCACGGCGAGCAGCGGTTTGTTCGCCTTGCCGATCTTCACCTTACCGAAACCTTCGTGGTTGGCCGTGGCAGCGATTATGCCGATTGCGATTGCGACCATTCCCGAATCGACGGCCCACGTTTTCCAATTGGACATTTACGTTAACGACCTCGCCCGGAAGAAAGGAAGCGCCAAAAAGTACGATATTGCCAGTAAACTTGGGATTAACCTGATTGGGGACGGGATCGGCGATATCGTCGCCGGTTTCATCGGCGGACCGGCCGGGACCAACTACGGGGAGAATATAAGCGCGATGGCGATTACTAAAGTATTCTCCATTCCGGTGCTGATTGGCGCGGCCCTGATTGCCATGGTTATTTCCTGCTTCACCCCGCTGATCAACGCCATCTACTCGATTCCAACCGCGGTGATTGGCGGGTTGGAGATCTACTTGTTTGGGGCCATTGCCGCGCAGGGGATTGCCATTATGATGGAGAAAAAAGTGGATATGTTCAGCGCCAAGAATATTGCCGTGATCGCCACTATCATGGTGATTGGGGTTGGTGGCCAGTATGCCTTTGGCGGAAATATTCCCTTCTTCGGTTTTGGGGTGCCCTGTATTGCGGGGGCAGCGGTCTTTGGGATCCTCCTTAACCTGATCTTGAGTTTTGGGCAAGAGCAGTAAGAAATAGCATGAAAAAGGGGACAAAAAAAGCGGCCTTTAACGGCCGCTTTTTATATGAGAATTCATGATTAAATACTTAATCCCGGCCCAACGGTGGATCTCTTCGGCAATCTTGGACAGCGGCACCTGTTTGACTGCCGCCTTCTTTTCCCAGGCTTTCTGGGGCATACCGTAGATGATCGAAGTCTTTTCATCTTGACAAATGGTATAAGCCCCTTTTTCCCGCATGGCTTTTAACCCGGCCGCGCCGTCATCGCCCATCCCGGTGAGGATGATCCCCATGGCGTTCACCCCCGCGACTTGGGCGACGGAAAAAAGAGTGTGGTCGATGGAGGGGTTATAGATCGAATCTTTCAGTTTCGGGCCAAGTTTAGCCATATATTTGGCCCCGCTTTTCTGGATGGTCAGGGAACGGTCTCCCGGTACGATCAGGGCGAGACCGGAAGTGATCAGTTCGCCGTCTTTAGCCTCTTTTACGTGGATGCGGGCAATCTGGTTGAGGGAATTGGCAAAAGACGACGTAAACATGGCAGGCAAGTGTTGGATAATTAAGAGGCCGGGGACATCCGGGTGCAGTTGCTTGCAGATCTCGGTTAAAGCGACGGTTCCTCCGGTGGAGGCACCGATGGCGACAATTTTGTCGGTGGTGATTTTCAAACCATCGTCCTTGGCCGTGAGGGTCCTCGAACCGGAAGCAGCGGGCGGGTCGGCAGCCAAAGGAGAAGAACGGACGATGCTGGCCTGGGCTGCCGTGCGGATCTTTTCAATGATCTCCTCTTTGATCTTCTCCATCCCACTGAGCAACCCCAAGGTGGGTTTGGTGACCACATCAACCGCCCCCAAGGCCAGCGCCTGGACGGCGATGTCGCTGTTGGCTTGGGTCCAGGAGCTGATCATGACGACGGGGAGGGGATGAAACTTCATCAGATAACGGAGAAAATCCAACCCGTCCATGTTGGGCATCTCCACATCGAGCGTAATCACATCGACTTCCGTTTTTTTCAAGATATGGATAGCTTTTAAGGGATCCGCGGCCGTTCCGACGACTTCCAGATCGGCGGTCTGGTTGATAATGTCCTTAAGATACTGACGGATAAAAGCCGAGTCATCAACCACAAGAACGCGGGATGTTTTTTTCTCCATTAAAATACCTGCCTTTTTTGGTATATTGATTTTCCCAGCGGTAACCAGCGGTGGTCAGTAGCGGTATCGAGCGATTCGGAATGGCCGAGAAAAAGATAGCCACCGTCGTGCAGGCGAAAATAAAAGTGGTCGAGGATTTGCGCACGGGCTTCCTTTGATAAATATATAAAGACATTTCGGCAGAAAATGATATCCAGGCGGATATGGGAGGGAAGGGAATTAACGTCCAACAGATTGGCGGCGCGAAAAAGGACGTCTTTTCTTAGTTTAGGAATCACGCAAAAGTGGTCGGGGTTGGCTTGGTCGGGACGGAAGTATTTGGCATGCCAGTGGGCGGGCACGGACGCCAATTTTTCCCGGGGAAAACTCCCTAAACTGCCGATCTTTAGCTGTTCGACACTGACGTCGGTGGCCAATACTTTTATATCCCAGCCTTGACCTAATGTTTCGTGGCAAGTGATGGCAATGCTATAAGCTTCTTCTCCGGAAGAACTCCCGGCGGACCAGCACCGGATCTTTTTGGGGCCTTTTTTTTCAGCGGAAAAACGGGGCAGGACGGTTGCAGCCAAGTATTCGAATTGAACCGGTTCACGGAAGAAAGAAGTTACATTGGTGGTCAGGAGTTCGCAGAGGATGTTCAGTTCCTCCGGATCCTCTTGTAAGAGGGTAAGGTAGGAGCGGTAATTGCCAATCCCCAGTTGGAGAAGGCGTTTGTTTAAACGGTTCTCAATCAGGTATTTCTTTTGAGCAGTGTAGTTAAAGCCTAGCGTTTCATTGATAATACCGCAGATTTCTTTGATCTCTTGGTCGGTAGGAGGCAACACAGGTTTCGTCAGCATTGGCGATCCCCTCAAGGATGATGATTAATCGATATACAGTAATTGCTGGGCAATCAACTGGTGGTTAAGGATGAGTCCGATCTGTCCACTACCAAGCAGAGCAGCTCCGGCAATCTGGTGGAGCTCGCCCATGGCTTTATTGATCGGTTTGGTCATGATGTCTTCCAGCCCAATCAGTTCTTCGACGATGAAACCGACATGACCGCGGCCGCTGTTAATGATCACGACGGGAATGCGCGTTTTGTCCCGGGCAAAGGGGAAGCGGAAATGCTCGCCTAAATCAACCAAAGGAATCGTCTCGGGATAACGGTAAAAGATCAGTTGGTCACCGGCGGTGTGGATCTCCTCTTCTTTAATGACGATACTTTGTACCACGTCGGTCACGGGAATCCCAAAGATTTGGCCGCCGACTTTAACCATGAACGATTGAATGATGGCCAACGTTAAAGGCACGCGCAGCAAAAAGGTGGTCCCGCGGCCGGGTTCGGTTTTGACATCAATATCGCCTTGCAGTTTTTTCAGGTTGGTTTTGACCACGTCCATCCCAACGCCCCGTCCCGAGATTTCACTTACTTGTGACGAGGTGGAAAACCCGGGTGTAAAGATGAGGCGGATTATTTCTTCATCGCTCAGATTATTGTCTTCGGTGATTAACCCGGTGGCGATGGCTTTTTCTTTAATCATTTCCAAGTCAAGGCCCCGTCCGTCGTCGGAGATACTGATGACGATATGACTGCCTTCCTGGCGGGTACTAAGGGTGATATGGCCGGTTGGGTCCTTTCCCAGTTTCTTTCTGGTCTCCATGTCTTCGAGCCCGTGGTCGACCGCGTTACGCAGGAGGTGTGTTAAAGCATCAACCAACTCCTCGCCGATGTGTTTGTCGATCTCGGTATCTTCTCCCACAAAATGCAGCTCCACCTTTTTCCCCAGGAGTTTTGTGATGTCCCGAACGATTTTGGGGAAACGGGAAAAGAGCTGACGGACAGGGATCATTCTTAAATCCATCGCCCCGGTTTGGAGGGTGGAGACGGTTTGGTCGAGCTCCTGGAGGATTTTGGCCAACTGTTCCCAGGTCGGTTTCCCCTGGTAGCCGTTTTGATAAAGGTGGGAGAGGCTGGTTTTAATGGTTAGCAGTTTCCCCAGTTCGTTGATGACGTTGTCAATGCGTTCTGCTTTCACGCGGATGGTCTGACCGGCCATGCTGTCACCGGCGGCCAGGTCAATCCCTCTTTGGTCCTCACTCCGGTAATGCCATTTGCGGATGTTGATCTCTTGGACCCCGTCATTGAGGGGGTAATTTAGGATTGACTGTTCTTCTTCCGGCGTCAACTGGTCTTCGGTGAACAAGACCACCCGAAAAGACGCATAGTTTTCTTCCGGAATTAAATTTTCACTTGGCGCAGTGGTTAGCACATTGCCGAGGGTCCGGATATAACGGAGAAAAATGACCGCTGCCACACACCGCAGCGTGGCGTCGGGGGAAAACTTTAGGCTAACTTCGTAAACACATTTTCCTTCTTCTTGCCATGCATTGACCTTGGCTTTTTCCTCTTCGCTCAGGACGAGCGCGGGCACCGGTTTCGGGCTTGATCCGTCGGCGGCTGTTTCTTTGTTTGTAAGCGATTTAAACTTTTCCAACCATTTTTCGCCGGCAAAGGGGGTAGTCATGACATTTTTCGTCAAATAGTTATTGAACTCGTCGGCAAAGGAAAGCAACAGGTCAATCGCTTCGTTGTCCAAAGCGTACTGTCCGTTACGGACGGCGGTGAAGAGGTCTTCGATTTCGTGCATAACCTCTGTTACTTCGGAGAGGCCGATTATTCCGGAGGACCCTTTAATATTATGGGCAAGCCGAAACATTTCGTCAATAAACTCAGATTGACGATCTTTATCGGTTTCGATTTGGAGCAGGATCATCACCAAACGTTCAATTTGTTCGCTGGTTTCGGCGATGAAGGCTGTTAAAAGATCGATGTCAACAAAACTGGCGTCCCTTTGCTCGAGCATCTTTTTTCAACCCCTTAAAAATACCCTTTTTCGCGACGGAGAACAGCCGGACTGGTTTACCAACCGGCCGTTCCGTATGGCTGTCAACGAAAACATCAATCTCCGGTGACGAACGGGTTGCTTTCGGCAATGATCTGTTCCAACTGCTCTTGGCTGTTAATCGACATGATCTTGTCCAAATCCAGGATCATAATCAGCCGGTTGCCCAGTTTCCCCATGGCCTTAAGGTATTGTGTTTCGGGACGGGCGGAGAGCTCCGGGGTGACTTGGATCTGTTCGGCGGGGATATTAAGAATGTCGGAGACCTGATCAACGGTCAGGCCAACAGTCTTCCCGTTCATCTCAATAACGATAATCACTGTAAACTCGTGGTCGGCGCGGGGGGGAAGGCCGAACCTTGTTCGTAAGCAGATGGTGGGGATCACATCACCACGGAAATTAATGACGCCCTCTACAAAATCGGGAGCATGGGGTATTTTGGTCGGGGTGACATGCCGGATAATTTCTTGTACCCGGAGCACGTCCAGGCCATACTCCTCATTGCCGACGGAAAAGATAATAAGCTGTTCCTCCGCTTCGGAGCTGGTGAATTGCAAGTTTAAAATATCCATCGTGTTATCTGTTCTGGCCATGGTGTACACCCCCACTTAAAAATCATGCTATCTTCTTTAAAAGATCGATCTTACTGGTACGAATGAAAACAAGGAGCGCTCTTTGGGGAGGCGGCCGGGCTCGCTTTCGCCCCAGTGGTCCGTCTCGAGCTTAAAGAAGTCGATCTGATGGTTCAGGGTCTCGGCCTCAGCATACAGCGCTTCGCAGGAAGAGGTTAACTCCTCAACCATTGCCGCATTTTCCTGGGTCACCTGGTTCAATTGTTCAAGCGCTGTTCCTATTTGTTGGGAAAAACTGGACTGTTCGCGCATGGCGGCGGCTACTTCCATGATCACATCGGAGGTCCGCTGGCTGTTGATCACAATCTGCTCAAGCATCTCCGAGGAACTGTTAACCATTTCATTGCCGACCGCAACCCGGTTGACGCTTTCATGAATCAGTTGCTCAATTTCTTTGGCCGATTCGGCGGTCCGGCTGGCCAGATTCCGAACCTCGGCCGCCACCACCGCAAACCCTCGGCCTTGTTCCCCGGCGCGGGCCGCTTCGACGGCGGCGTTCAACGCCAAAAGATTGGTTTGGAAAGCGATATCATTCACGACTTTGATGATCTCGGCAATCTGTTTGCTACTGTTGGTGAT
>JAAYMP010000030.1 GCA_012521315.1 Bacillota bacterium | reverse complement strand
GATAACCTTTCTCGGGACCATCAATCGCCGTGATTCGGTTGTTTACCGGGTGGTGCCGGGTGATGAAAAAAGGGCATCCCTCCGGGCCGGCGTGCGGGTTGAAAAAACCTCCACCGGCTACACGGTGGAAAACAATCTGATCCGGCTGGAGTTGAGTACAACGCAGCCGCTGGTGGCTAAGGGCTGGTTTGACCCAAACGGAAAAGGTTCATTTTCGGATGCCCCGTTGATGTCCGTCCCGTTGGAATTGGGGTTAAAGACCACCAACGGAGAATATACAACTGGCCGCCTTCCGGAGGCCCGGATCACGCTGGAAGAAGCGGGGCCACTCCGGGCGGTTCTGCGGATTACAGGTCCGTTGTCCATTCCCGGGCGCGACGCCGCGTTTACTTACGACTGCCGGCTGGTGATGTATGCCGAGACCTCCTACTTTCGCTTGGTGGTAAGATTAATCAACACCACCGGGCAACCGGTGCCCGTGAAGGAGGCTTGGGTCCGGTCGACCTTTAATTTAAAAGGAGAGCGGTTGGAGGCGGTCGTGGGGCTTGAAGGAAAATCCCCTAAAACGGTAACTTTACGTGGTGATAGCTGGGCGGAGGTTCAGGTTGAATCCGCGACCCGGAACCGGTGGGGCGGCGCCTTTCCGGCCACCCTTGGGGAGGCGCCGGCCGGATGGGTCGCCTTGACCGGAACGGAAAGCGGGGTTGGCCTTGGGGTAAAAGATTTCCGGCCGCAGTACCCGAAAGGACTACAGGTGAGCGGCGCCGGGGAGATGAAGATCCAACTGCTGACGACCGCGGGGGCGACCGGGCAGGTTTGGGCGGCGGGGGTCGCCAAAACCCACCACCTAACCTTGTCCTTTTATGGCGCACGTGACCGTGAACGCTTGCCGGAGCTGGCAGCCATCACCAATAAACCGCCGGTGGCCACCGTGGCCGCCGCTTGGCTGAACCAACTTGGGGTTCTGGCCCAACCGTTAATTGATCAAGAGCTAATTGCCGCGCTTGACCCGGAACTAAAGTCAACGGCTTTACTCCTGAAGGAAAAAAACCGGTCGGCGCTGCTTAACTTGTTTGGCCCGTCGAGCGACGGCCAAGCAATTAACGCAGAGTATTGGGGTTTCTTTAATTATGGTGATCTCCCGGTGGCCTTTACCGTGCCTTGGGCGCAACCGGGCCAGTATTGGAACAACAACGCCTACGATCTACCTTACCACCTCCTCTGCGCTTACCTTCAGACGGAGGATCCGGCCTTCCTGGCTTTGGGGGAAGCGGCCTTAACCCATTGGCAAGATGTGGATTTAGTCAATCCGATCGCCAAGCCCCGTCCATTTCCGGGGTTGGATCACCTGAAAGATCCCCGCTCCGGGGAGGTGGGCGCGGTTGACGATTTTCGCCATTATGCCAACGCCGGGTTGCTTTTAGGCTATTACCTTCTGGATGACCAGTTCGGGTATGAACTGGCCTTGCGAATGGCCGACCGCGTTACGCTCCAAGCCGGGGTTACTTTTACCGATCTCCGGACCGTTAGTGCGGGCATCACGACTCTGCTCGCCGCCTACCAGGCGACCGGGGAAAAACGTTACCTGGAGAGCGCCGGGGAAATTTTGTCCTTGGTTTTAAGCTGGCAACAACAGCAGGAAGGCGCCTTGCCCACGGACTTTATCTACAAAACGGGGTTGGTCACCGACAGCCTGGTTGCTTACTACCGGCTGACCAGAGACCCTAAAGTGCTGGCCGGAATTCAAGCGGCGGTCGATTACAGCCTTGAACATTTCTGGGATGAGGAGGCGGGACTGATCCAAAACGCCGGAGGACTCCTTTTTACCAGCGCCTTGGATCTGCTCTACCTGGAGACGGGGGAGGAGAAGTATTATTGCGTCAATGAGCGGCAGATCCGAGTTTTGACGGACGAATTGGCCGTGCAGGAAGGGAAGGATGTCGCCTTGTATTACCGAAACGTTTTTTCCTTCTTCAACGGAGGACGTCTCCGGAGCAAGAAAAAGTGATCGCCGGGCCAAAGCAAAAGCGTTACTTGTTAAAGCCGGTTTTCCGTGTTATGCTTTCCTTTTGCTTTCAAATTTGCCAAGGCTGGTTTGCTGAAGGCAGGAGGAAAGGTATTAAGTGTTAACATTTTGTTAAACGTCTTTCCCCTACCTATAAAATAAGTTATTCTTTATGATGTGACAAGTTGATTCCAGGGAAGGGATCTAAACTTGGGACCGGAGTTTTCTGGTCCTCTTTCACGTTTCACCCCTGAAGATCTGGCTTGATGTAACAGCAATCTTTACTACAAATTTTTAGGAGGCTTGGCTGTGGGTAAAAAAGTTACAATTGACGGTAACACCGCTACAGCGCATATCGCATATGCGTTTAGCGATGTTACTGCGATCTATCCGATTACCCCCTCTTCGCCGATGGCGGAAGCCATAGACGAATGGAGCGCCGGGGGGCGCAAGAATCTGTTTGGACAGACGGTGCGGGTGGTCGAAATGCAATCCGAAGGGGGTGCCGCAGGCGCTGTTCATGGTTCTTTAGCGGCGGGCGCGTTCACCAGTACCTTCACCGCTTCGCAGGGACTGCTCCTGATGATTCCGAACATGTACAAGATCTCCGGCGAGTTGCTCCCGGCGGTGTTTCATGTTTCAGCCCGGGCGTTAGCGGCCCATGCCCTTTCGATCTTTGGCGACCACAGTGACATTAATGCGGCAAGGCAGACCGGTTTTGCCTTCCTTGCTTCCAATTCGGTACAGGAAGCAATGGACATGGCGCTGGTCGCGCACCTCGCCACTTTGGAAGCCCAAGTTCCTTTTGTTCATTTCTTTGATGGCTTCCGGACGTCCCATGAGATCCAAAAGGTCGAAGAGATCGCTTATGATGAGATTAGACCCTTGGTTAACTGGGATAAGGTTGAAGCCTTCCGGAAACGCGCTTTGAATCCGGAACATCCGGTGCAAAGAGGAACGGCCCAAAACCCGGATATTTACTTCCAAAACCGCGAAGCCGCCAACCCCTATTATCTGGCTACGCCGAAGATCGTGGCGGAGGTTATGGAGAGGGTAGGGAAATTGACGGGCCGTTATTATAAACCCTTTGACTACGTTGGGGCCCCGGATGCCGAACGGATTATTGTTTGTATGGGCTCGGGGGCGGAGACCGTGGAAGAAACCGTTGATTATCTGTTGAAGAAAGGCGAGAAGGTCGGTTTGATCAAAGTACGCCTCTACCGTCCCTTCTCGGCGGAGCATTTCTTCGCTGTCCTGCCGAAGACGGTCCAGCGGATCGCCGTGCTTGACCGGACGAAAGAGCCTGGCGCCAAAGGCGAACCTTTGTACCTGGATGTCTGTGCCGCCTTCATGGAAAAACGGATGAACCAGGTAATCGTGGGCGGCCGGTACGGTTTAGGGTCGAAAGAGTTTACTCCTTCGATGGTGAAGGCGGTCTTCGACAATTTGGCGGCGGCTGAACCGAAGAACTTCTTTACCGTCGGGATCACCGATGATGTGACCCATACCTCATTGGAGGTTAAAGAATATATTGATGCGGCCCCGGAAGGGTTGCACCGTTGTAAATTCTTCGGCTTGGGTTCTGACGGAACGGTTGGCGCCAATAAGAACTCGATTAAGATTATCGGCGACAACACCGATATGTATGCCCAAGGTTATTTTGTGTATGACTCCAAAAAGTCCGGCGGCCTTACCATTTCCCACTTGAGATTCGGGAAAGCGCCGATTAAGTCGCCGTACTTGATCGACCAAGCCGACTTTATCGCCTGCCACAATTCTTCCTATGTGACTAGGTACGATATTTTGGACGGGATTAAAGAAGGCGGCAGTTTCCTGCTGAACTCGCCGTGGACGGCGGAAGAGATGGACGAGAAACTCCCGGCGGCGATGAAACAGACCATTGCCAAGAAGAAATTGCGCTTCTATAACATCGATGCAGTTAAGATCGCCGGGGAAGTTGGTCTCGGCGGAAGGATCAATATGGTTATGCAAGCCGCTTTCTTCAAGATCGCCAAGGTTATTCCGGTGGAAGATGCCATTGCTTATATTAAAGCAGCCATTAAGAAAACCTATGGCCGGAAAGGCGACAAGATCGTTAACATGAACATTCAGGCGGTCGACCGGGCCCTTGAGGCACTGGAAGAGATTAAATATCCCGTATCCTGGGCAACTGCGACCACCGGGGCCCAAATTGTCGAAGAAGAGGTTCCCGCCTATGTGCAGAACGTCATCCGGCCTATTCTGCGCCAGGAGGGCGACAAGCTCCCGGTCAGTGCTTTTGCGGCTGACGGGACAGTGCCGGTGGGGACCACCAAATATGAGAAACGCGGGATTGCCGTGACCATCCCCCAATGGAATGCGGATGATTGTATCCAGTGTAACCAGTGTGCCTTTGTCTGTCCGCACGCTTGCATTCGTCCGTATTTAGCGAAAGAGGAAGACCTGGCGAACGCGCCGGCCACCTTCGTGACGAAGAAAGCCATCGGTAAAGAACTGGACGGCTACCAGTTCCGGATGCAGGTCTCGCCCTTGGATTGTACCGGCTGCGGTAACTGTGCGGATATTTGCCCGGCGAAAGGAACCCCCATTAAGATGATGCCCTTGGACGAGATTGTCGATGTTGAGGTGGCCAACTATAAGTTTGCCGAGTCCCTGCCCAAGCCGGAAGTGGAGATCAACCGGGAGACGGTGAAAGGAAGCCAGTTCCTGCAACCACTCTTTGAGTTCTCCGGTGCTTGTGCCGGGTGCGGCGAGACGCCCTATGTTAAACTGGTGACCCAACTCTTTGGGGACCGGATGTTGATTGCCAATGCCACCGGCTGTTCCTCGATCTATGGCGGGAGCGCGCCGACTTGTCCTTATACCGTCAATGAAAAAGGGCATGGACCGGCCTGGGCGAACTCGCTGTTTGAGGATAACGCCGAGTATGGCTATGGGATGAATTTGGCCGTGCAGCAACGCCGGCAAAAACTGGCTGATCTGATGAATCAAGCCTTGGCTTTAGGATTGGAGGGCGAGTTGAAGACGGCGTTCACCGAGTGGCTGGCCGGGAAGGACGACGCGGAAGCCTCCCGGAAAGCTGGCGACCGGATCAAGGCCTTGATCGATACTGTCCTTACCCAGGCTGGTGGCGAGATGAAAGAGGTGCTGACGGCGATTGCCGGAATGAAGGACCTCTACACCAAGAAATCCGTCTGGATCATTGGTGGCGACGGTTGGGCCTACGATATTGGTTACGGTGGACTGGATCACGTCTTGGCCTCCGGCGAAGATGTCAATGTCCTGGTCCTTGACACCGAGGTATACTCCAATACGGGCGGTCAGTCGTCGAAAGCGACCCCGACCGGTGCGATCGCGAAGTTTGCCGCGGCCGGAAAACGGGTGAAAAAGAAGGATCTGGGCCTGATGGCCATGTCCTATGGTTATGTCTATGTGGCGTCGGTTTCGATGGGCGCCAACAAGAACCAGACCTTGAAGGCCATCGTGGAAGCGGAACGGTATGCCGGACCTTCCTTGATCATTGCCTATGCGCCCTGCATTAACCATGGGATCAACATGGGTAAGAGCCAGCGGGAAGGCCAAATGGCAGTTGAAGCGGGTTACTGGCCATTATACCGGTACAATCCGGAATTGGCGTTGGAAGGGAAGAACCCCTTCATCCTTGATTCGAAAGAACCGACCGCCAGCTTCCGTGAGTTCTTGATGGGTCAGGTCCGTTATGCTTCTCTGCAGAAGCTCTTCCCCGAGCAAGCCGAAAACCTTTACACTCAAGCGGAAAAAGAGGCGAAGCTCCGGTACGAGATGTACAAACGGATGGCTCAAGATTAAACAAGGATATATATTAAATGTAAGGATTAAAAGAAACTCACCCTTGCCGGGTGAGTTTCTTTATGCCTGGGGGGCAACCGGCGGTGCTGGTTTCAAAGCAAATAATGGGACAAGTTTGGGTAAAGGTATTGTTTGCCATAGCGAAAAAGGATATATTATATATATTGAGTGATAGGCTTTTTGCGTTGTCCTTTGCTTTCATCATGAGATTATGGCCTTTTCTTTATCCGGTATTTTTCGGTTTTATCGACCTGGAGGCAACGGGAAAAGCTTAAATCGTAATAGGGAAGGGAGAACACGCAAGATGCTTGATCTGAAATTAATCCGTAATAACCCAGACCAAGTGAGGGCCGGACTGAACAAACGCGGTGCCGCCGCGCTGGTCGACGAGTTGCTGCGCTTGGATGAGGAACGCCGTGATAATTTGGCCAGAGTCGAAGCGCTCAAGAACAAACGGAACGTGGTCTCCAAGGAAGTAGGACGGCTGAAATCGGCAAAAGTAGACGCCACCAACTTAATCAACGAGATGAAAGAGGTAAACGAAGAGATCAGGCAACTGGACGGGGTGGTCCGGGATCTGGAGGAAAGAATCAACGAGATCCTCTATACCCTGCCTAATTTACCCCAGGAGGATGTCCCGGTTGGGGCCGACGAGCAAGCCAATGTTGAAGTTCGGCGGTGGGGCGAGCCGCGTACCTTTTCTTTTACCCTAAAACCCCATTGGGAACTCGGGGAAAGCCTAAATATGTTCGATTTTGAGCAGGGGGCCAAGATCAGTGGTGCCCGGTTCACCGTCCTCAAAGGGTTAGGTGCCCGGTTGGAGCGGGCTTTGGTCAATTTCATGCTCGATTTGCATGTTAACGAACATGGTTACACCGAAATTTTTCCGCCCTTTTTGGTAAGTGGTGCTTGCATGGTGGGGACGGGTCAGCTGCCGAAGTTTGCCGAAGACATGTTTAAAGCCAGCCCCGGGGATTATTACTTGATTCCCACTGCGGAAGTCCCTGTGACCAATCTGCACCGGGAAGAAATTCTCACCGCGGAGCGGCTGCCCATAAAATACGTGGCATATAGCGCTTGTTTCCGGGCCGAAGCCGGTTCGGCCGGGCGCGATACCAGAGGGTTAATCCGGCAACACCAGTTTAATAAGGTCGAGTTGGTAAAGTTGACGAAACCGGAGGATTCGGCCCGGGAACATGAGAGGTTGGTGCAGGATGCCGAGAAAGTATTACAACTCCTGAACCTCCCTTACCGTGTCGTTCTATTGTCCAGCGGTGATATGGGCTTTGCTGCCAGTAAATGTTATGACCTTGAAGTTTGGCTTCCCAGTTCCGGACAGTACCGCGAGATCTCTTCTTGTTCAAATTTTGGCGAATTTCAAGCCCGGCGGGCAAACATCCGTTTTCGGCGGGAGCCGGACGCCAAACCCGAATTTGTCCATACTTTGAACGGTTCGGGGCTGGCCATAGGGCGGACGGTGGCGGCGATCGTGGAAAACTACCAACAGGCGGATGGTTCGATTGTCGTGCCGGAGATTCTGGTTCCCTACATGGGGGGAGTAAAAACCATTAAATAGCCTTTGTTCCCGGCCGGCGCGAACGAGGGGGAAAATCTTACCGTCCGTTATGGGGAAGCTATCGCGCCGATATAATGTTGACTAATTCTTTATCTCATGCTAAAATATACTTCGCGATGGAGGAGTGTCCGAGTGGTTTAAGGAGGCGGTCT
>JAAYMP010000029.1 GCA_012521315.1 Bacillota bacterium | reverse complement strand
CTCAGCGGCAGGAGAAAAAGCCCTCAAAACAAGAGCCGAATTCGACCTGACCATTCGCTTGGGCTCAAACTTTAAGGTCTACGGCGCTTACTTGATCGATGAACGCCCCCTCCCCTCCTGGCTGGAGAATGTGGTATTCACCAAGGAAGAAGCTTCAGCTGCCGACGGGAAGCCCTGGAAGGTCGGCTACCTGGCGGGAGGCGAATGGAACCGGCCGCTCGGGATTAAAGGATTGAAGTTATACACGGAATACACCCGCATCAACCAGTACACCTATACGGACGAAGATCCCTTTTTCACCTACACCCATAAAGGAAACCTCCTGGGTGGTCCCTTGGGTCCCGACGGCGACCAGCTCAACCTGGAACTGGTCACCACTGGCAATGAGATCTGGACCTTTGCTTTCGCCTACAACCGCAAACGCCAGGGTGAAGGCCGCATCGGCGACCAGTGGTCCGGCCAGCCCGGCCCGAGCGAAGTCTTTTTGACCGGTACCGTGGAGACCACGGATCAACTTGCCCTCACCGCCACCAAGCGGATGGGCCTCGCCGACCGGGTCGCGCTGAGCATAAGCTTAGCCCGGATCACCAATGACAACCACCAGCCGGGCGCCGTTATCCTCCGCCCGGAGATTGCCCTCACCGCACAAGTCAGTTAGTAGTAGCGAAAAAAAAAGAGTCTTTTTCCTACGCAAGGAAAAAGACTCTTTTTTATGACCATTACCGTACTCCCTTTAAGATACGGGCATACGGGCTGTTTACTCTTTTACTGCCGCCGCTTGACACTGTCCCTCTGTCCACTCTTTATTTTTGCCTTGCCCAACCCCGAAGTAATAAAACCCGGCCCTTTCCATCTGTTCCCGCTTGTAGATGTTGCGGAGGTCAAAAAAATACGGCTCCTTAAGCAGTAGCTTAACCCGGGCCAAATCCAAACTCCGGAATTGGTTCCATTCGGTAAGGATCACCAGAGCATCGCAATCCGCAATTGCCTCATATTCGTTCTGGCAGTACGTAATCCGGTCTTTCAAGTTTGCCAAACGCCATTTTGCTTCTTCCATGGCTTTGGGGTCGTACACTCTAAAACGTGCCCCTCGATTCGCCAATTCATTGAGGATCACCAGAGCCGGCGACTCCCGCATATCATCGGTATTGGGCTTAAAGGCCAAACCTAAGACGGCAATCTGTTTTCCAACCAAACTGCCTAAGCCCTCCATTATCTTGGCCACCATCAACCTTTTTTGGGCTTCATTCGCTTTCACCGTCTGTTCAATCAAAGTAATCGGCGCCCCGTACTCCCGGCCGATCTTCACCAGGGCTAGGGTATCTTTTGGGAAGCAACTGCCACCGTAGCCGGGCCCTGGGTGCAAAAATTTCGGACCAATCCGGCCATCCCGCCCCATCCCTCTGGCCACATCCTGCACATCAGCACCAACCTTCTCACAAAGATTGGCAATCTCATTAATAAAGGTGATCTTCATCGCTAAAAACGCGTTTGAAGCGTATTTAATCATCTCTGCGGTCTCAATATTCGTTTCGATAAAGGGAGTCTCATTAAGGTATAAAACCCGGTAAACCTGCTTCATTCGCTCAAGTGCCCTTTCGGATTCCGCCCCAATGACCACCCGGTCTGGATGGGTGAAATCATAAACAGCCGAGCCTTCCCTCAAAAATTCCGGATTGGAGACCACATCAAATTCGTAATCGGCGCCACGCTTTAACAACTCTTCCCGGACCCATTGCTTTACCCGTTGTCCGGTACCGACCGGAACGGTGCTTTTATCCACTACTACTTTGTAACCATTCATATATCGGCCAATATCCCGGGCGACCGCTTCCACAAACTTTAAATCCGCACTCCCATCCTCCAAAGGCGGGGTTCCCACCGCAATAAAGATCACATCTGACTCCTCTACCGCTCGTTTTATATCTGTCGTAAAAGCCAAGCGACAATTGGCTACATTCCGCTCCACAACCGCATCAAGGCCTGGCTCGTAAATGGGAATAATGCCCCGCTCTAACTTTTTAATCTTCTCGACGTCATTATCCATGCAGAGTACGTTCAAACCAAAATCGGATAAGCATGCCCCCGTTACCAACCCTACGTAGCCAGTACCAATAACCGAAATTTTATTCACAGTCGTCACTCCTTAAACGTTGACTACAGTAATATTATTAATTTCACGGTACCACTGGACAAACCGTTTGATCCCTTCTTCAAAAGGAGTTGACGGTTGATAGCCGAGGATTTTTTTGGCTTTTGAAATATCCGCGCATGTTCTTTGCACATCCCCCGGCTGCATCGGGAGAACCTTAACCCGGGCTTTCTTACCAATCTCATTTTCCAGCGTCGCCACCATCTCTTTTAGAGAGACCGTTCGGGACTCACCCAAGTTAAAGATCTCATAAATTCCTTGGCCGGTATGGACCCAACGGATGGCCTTAACTACCCCGTCAATAATATCATCAATGTAGGTGTAATCCCGCTCCGTCGTCCCGTCCCCGTAAAAGGGGATTTCTTCATCATTGAAAATTAAATTCGTAAATTTGTGGATCGCCAGATCCGGGCGCTGCCTAGGCCCGTAAACAGTAAAAAATCTTAAACAAGCAACATCCATACCGTATAAATGATGGTAGGTATGGCAGAGCAACTCCCCTGCCCTTTTGGTGGCTGCATAGGGCGAAATTGGATGATCAACAAAATCATCCTCCGCAAACGGCACTTTTTTGTTATTCCCATAAACCGATGAGGACGAAGCAAAAACAAACTTCTTAACCCCATATTTCCTACACATCTCGAGAAGATTGAGCGTCCCATTAATATTTACATCGTTATATAAAAGGG
>JAAYMP010000028.1 GCA_012521315.1 Bacillota bacterium | reverse complement strand
GCGGCCGAGATCGGCCTGGAGGTCGTGGAAATGGCGTTAACCCGTTACGATGTCTATGTTGCGGACGAGTGTTTCCTTACCGGGACGGCCGCCGAGGTGATCCCTGTCGTGGAAGTGGACGGGCGGAAGATCGGCGACGGGAAACCGGGTGTCTATTCCAGGCAGTTGAAGGAGGCCTTCCACCGGTACGCCATGGCAAACGGGACGCCGATTTACGAGTAAAACTCTGTTGACAGGGCCACTCGCCATTGGAAAGGATGATAAACAGCATGGGTGATTGGGGTGGCGAGTGGTTATTCCATGGAGGTTTTTGAAATGGTCAAAGTAATGGTTCCAGCCACCAGTGCCAACCTGGGGCCGGGCTTCGATTTTCTTGGCCTGGCTTTGGATCTATATAATACGGTGCATTTTACGCCCGCCGATCAGTGGGATGTAACAGCGGAAGGTTATGGGGCGGAGGCTCTCACGGGTCGTTCCGATCTGTTGGTTTGTAAAGCATTGCAACGAGTTTTCGCCGCGGTTGGCCAGGAGCTTAAGGGCGGCGTGGTCCATTTGGCAAACCACATCCCGCCGGCCGGCGGCTTGGGGACAAGCGCTGCCGCCATTGTCGGCGGTTTGGCGGCGGCCAACCGGTTTCTGGGCGAACCTTTAAGCCGGGACGAACTTTTGGCCTTGGCCGTTGAGATTGAAGGACATCCGGATAATGTGGCCCCCGCCGTGTTTGGTGGTTTGGTTGGGGTGGTGAAGTCTTCGGCGCAACCGTATACTTACTTGAAGATCCCATTTCCGTCCGGACTCTATGTGGTTCTTGCCGTTCCTGCGCTGCGGGTGCCGACGGTGGAAGCGCGGAACCTCCTGCCCAAAGCGGTTCCTTTGGCTGAAGCGGTCTTTAATCTCTCCCGGACCGGCCTTTTGGTCGGGGCATGTTATGCCGGCCGGGTCGACCTCTTCCGGCTGGCAATGGAAGATGCCTTGCACCAGAACCGGCGGGCGGTTTTAATCCCCGGCTTTCACCGGGTGGTGGCCGCGGCATACCAGGAAGGGGCGTTGGGAGTGGCCTTAAGCGGTTCCGGGCCGACGATAATTGCTTTTGCGCCGGAAGACCGGCAGAAGGCGGTGGGGACCGGGATGGTTGACGTCTTTAACGAACAAGGAATTGAAGCGCAGTGGTTGTCGGTTAACGTCAACCACGACGGGTTTAGATTTGTTTAGGATTAATTCAGGACCAATAGCATTTTGACCTTGACCGCATCGCGGTCAAGGTTTTTTTTTCTCCTTAAGGCACCGGGTGTAAACATTTGCTGCCATATGGCATAGGATAAAGTAAGGTTTAAAAGTCGAGCGGCAAAAAAATTCTCTCCTTTTGGCATAAATCTTTTCAGAACGGAACATAATAAAACTGAAACCAGCCTTTGTTTGTAAGGATGGAGAAGATTGAGATTAAAATGGAGGGAATAGAATGGCGAAAATGAATGAACTGGCTTCGCGGGTAGATCCGATGCCGAACAGTAACAATCAAGTTGTGCGATCCAAACCGCGCTACTCGGAGAATGAAAACGAGATGATCTATGAAAACTGGTGGAATCCGAAGTTGCGTAAAGAACTGTCCCGCCGCTTTGGCCGGAAAATTTCGGCGTTGAGGAGCCAGTTTTGCCGGATCCTGAAAGAAAAGGGGATTTCGAACACGGATTATTACAAGATGATGCGCGCCAAATACCAGACGGCTACTCCAAAGGAAATCCTATCCGATGATGAAGACCAGTTAATTCTGGAGATCTTTGCAAAACATCAGGCCTTGGGAGGGACTAGAAATGACGCTTGTTTGGAGTTACAACGGATCATGGCGAAACCCATCAGCGAAGCAGCTTTGAAACTCCGTTTTTACCGCCTGGTCCAAAAAAGGGGTTTAAGTGAGGAAAAAATAATCAGTTTGGGACGGGACGTGCTGAAACGGTCCGGGATCTCCGTTCCGGAAGCGCCTCTCTTAAACGGAAGGGAGATTCCGCCGGTGGGGACAAAGAGCGCGGAACCGGTGAAAGCAGAGGAAAACAAGGTTGGAATGAAGGAGCAGAAAGCCCTCCCGGAAACGGCGCCCACCGACAATCTGTAGAAGAAGCCGGGTGTGGTACATAGTATCGCCCCCGAGAGTGAAGAGCAAAAGTCGATCTTCCTGTATCAATTAGCCCATCTGCCGGAGACCATTAAAAAACTGGAGGAAAAGGTTAATACCCTCGAAGTGGCGCAGAGACGGCAATTGGATCTGCGGGGGTTTATCGAGCATTTGCTCGCCGTTGAACGTGACCTGAAGCAAGAAGAAAAGTTCTTAGCGGAGATTGACCGTCTGGTTGCGGAGAACCAAAGACTGGCGGAGCAATTTGAGAAAGAACGGACGCGGCTGGCCAAAAGAGAAAAAGAACTGACCGAGATCTATGAACTCCTCAATACGACGCTCAATGACTTTATGCACCTGGAGAGTGTGGCAAAACTCGCTTCCCTGGGTGATTTCATCCACCGGATGGAGATTACCGTCGATCAATTTGGTAATGTGATGAAGAGCCGGCGCATCCAGGGGGCATAAACGGCCAGCGGCGGAGTATATAAGGCGATTCATTGACACGAACAAAATCCAGTGTTATAATAGAATCTGCCGTTAATAGTCGGGCCGTAGCGCAGCTTGGTAGCGCACTTGACTGGGGGTCAAGTGGTCGCAGGTTCAAATCCTGTCGGCCCGACCAGTAAAATCAGGGATTCTGGAAAGCAGAATCCTTTTCTTTTTGCCGTTTGCCGATCAATTTTCAACAAACAAAAATCCGGTCATAACGACCGGATCAAGTCCTCGGGTATATACTTCTTGACGAGCCGTTCTGCGGCCCGTTTCCTGCCGGCCCTTCCCCGCACGCCGCCGTGACATACTTGGTGGTGGTTTTTCATATAGATGAATTAAAAATTTAGGCTGGGGGTGGGGCTTGTGGTTAAACAAGAGCGCCCGGCAGTAAATTCCCGTCTGGCCTTGACTGCTGTTTTTGCCGGTTTACGGTACGCCCTTGCCTTGTTGCTGGTGGCGGTCTTTTTGTTGGCGCTGACTTATTGGTTGGGTTGGGATTGGAGCGCCTATGAGCAGACGATTTATACATATACGATTTATACTGCGGTTGTTCTCGGGGCAATGGCATCCGGTTACAAGGCCAAGGCCAAAGGTTGGCTGATGGGGATTATTTTAGCCGTTAGTGTCTGGTTATTCTTCTTCATCATCGGGCGCCTCTGCGGGCAGGAACAAAGGATTAGCGAAGGTTTAATTAACGGGGCCATCGCTGTCCTGTTGGGAATCGTTGGCGGGGTGATCGGGATTAATCTCTAAAGCCGGTGAAGGACGGGCCGGGAAAGAGTCCTGCTTTCTTCGGCGTAAGAACTTGACACCAGGGTGAATTCTATATATAATTATTCTGGATTGTACAGGGGAGTGGCTCAATTGGTAGAGCGTCGGTCTCCAAAACCGGTGGTTGCGGGTTCGAGTCCTGCCTCCCCTGCCAATAAAGTTAACCGACCGGAAACAACCGGTTTTTATTTTCTATTTTCTATTATTATCCCAGTCGACGTGATCACGCGGGTTCGAGAAAGGAGTACATAGAAGATGGCCCTCAAAGTACCGGTTGGAGTATCTAATCGCCACGTTCACCTGACGCAGGAAGATTTGGAGAAACTCTTCGGGAAAGATGCCAGTCTAACGGTGAAAAAGGAACTCTCCCAACCCGGCCAGTTCGCCGCCGAAGAGACTGTTAACCTCATCGGACCGAAACGCGCCATTTCCAACGTGCGGATTCTGGGGCCGGTGCGGCCTCAAACCCAGGTTGAAATCTCGTTGACCGACTCCTTTACTTTGGGTGTTGAGGCACCAATCCGTGATTCCGGTAATCTGGCGAATACGCCGGGTCTGATCATTGAAGGGCCAAAAGGCCGGATCGAGATTAAAGAAGGGGTGATCGTCGCCCAACGCCATTTGCATTTGCATGATACGGAAGCAGCCGCGTTGGGGCTGAAAGACCAAGACAATGTCCAAATAAAAGTGGACGGGCCCCGTGGGCTGATCTTTGACCAAGTTTTGGTCCGGGTTGGTCCGAAATATAAAAAAGACTTACATCTGGATACCGATGAAGCTAATGCGGCCGGCCTTAAAAATGGAGACCTGGTCACGGTCATCAAGCCCTAGCTTAAAAGTTTTCGGCAACACGGTTGAACCGAGGTGATTGGATGCCGATCTATGAGTTTAGGTGTGCGGAATGTGCACATCAATTTGAAGAATTGTGCAAAAGCGCAACGGAAAAAGTTCCTTGCCCCAAATGTGGTTCCCAACAGACCAACCGTCTTTTCTCACCCTTTGCGGTGAGCGGTGGTGGGCGGACCTCAAGTGCCGGCGGTTGTGGCGGTTGTGCGGGAGGACACTGTTCCACTTGTCATTAGCGCGTTCTGCCTTGTCATCAAGGTATCAAAAAGATGCTTCGGCGAAGCCCCGTGATCGGAAGAGAGCGGGGCTTTTTACATGTATACCCCAACAGAACAGTCAAGTCTATTAAATTTTCTTTAAAAAAGGCCGGCCGGAAGCGGATGAAGAGGAAAAAAGTCCAGTCTTGTCGTATATTAATTATGCCGAAAAACAAAAAACTGGTTTTCATAATTTTATGGCGATTTCCTAGCCCGCCAAGTCATAACAGAAATAAGCGATTTACCCAGGAGACATTGTACCGGGAATGTGAAAATCTAAGCATAAGTGGTTCAAAGTGAATAGATTTTAGAAGGAGTGTTTGCAGAATGAGTGAATTGAAAGGTGCGGCTATCTTTGGTCAGTCCGGTGGACCGACGGCGGTGATCAATGGCAGCGCGGCGGGAGTATTCCTGGAAGCCTTAAAGCAAAAGGCGATTACGGCGGTTTACGGGGCGGCCCACGGGATCAGGGGGATTCTTGAGGAAAAGTTTTATGATATCAGCAAGGAAGACCCCTATGAACTCGAGCTGTTGAAGACAACCCCTTCTTCGGCCCTCGGCTCCGTCCGTTATAAGTTAAAAGACGCGGCAGAGGATGAGACTGACTACAAACGGCTTTTGGAAGTCTTCAAAAAGTATAACATAAGATACTTTTTCTACAATGGCGGTAATGATTCGATGGACACCTGTAATAAGGTGAGCAAGTACATGCAGAAGGTCGGTTATGAGTGCCGGGTGATGGGCGTACCGAAAACCATCGACAATGACCTGTGGGGGACCGACCACTGTCCCGGTTATGGCAGTGCCGCCCGTTATATTGCCACTTCCATTATGGAGATCTACCACGATGCGCGGGTTTACGACCAAGGCCAGATCGCCGTCCTTGAAATTATGGGCCGGAATGCGGGTTGGTTAACCGCGGCGGCCGCCTTGGCCAAACATGCCGGGTACGGCCCGGATCTGATCTATCTCCCGGAACTTCCTTTTGATATGGAGAAGTTCCTCGACGAAGTTAACGATCTTTATAAGAAACAGAAAAACGTGATTATTGCGGTTTCCGAAGGGATCAAAGACAAAAATGGGAAATATATCTCCGAGTACGGGGCGGAACTGACCTATAAGGATTCTTTTGGCCATGTCCAACTCGGCGGGTTGGCCAACACTTTGGTCAGTTTCCTGAGAGAAAGAACCAACGCCAAAACCCGCGGGATTGAGTTTAGTCTCCTGCAAAGATGCGCGGCCCATCTGGGTTCAAAAACAGACGTTAACGAAGCGGTGCTGGCCGGTGAAATGGCCGTCAAGTATGCGGTGGAAGGGAAGACCGATTACATGGTGGCCTTTGAAAGAGCGGCGGGGCCGGTCTACAAATGCCAAATCAAACTGGTCAACCTTAGCGAAGTCGCGAACAAGGAAAAGAAGGTTCCCCTTGAATGGATTGACGAAAAGGGCACCGGGTTGAAACAAGAGTTTATTGATTATGCCTTACCATTGATCCAGGGAGAGTCCTCTCCGCCGATGGTGAACAGTCTCCCGCGTTTTGCCCGGTTGAAGAAGGTCTTAGCCACCGAGCCGGCCATGTGCCGGTAAGGCGCCCAGGCGGACTAAAACCCTGTTATCCCTAGGGATAACAGGGTTTTTTGTGTCTTTTTACTATAAAGATTGTAAACAACGTGTTAAAAAAATTGGGCAAAGGTTTACTGAATAAAAGAACGGTCGATATCATTTATGTCGAATCATGTTGTTTTAGTTCAGAGATTGGACGTTAAAAGGAGGCAACTCGAGTAATGAAGAGGGTCTTGATTGTGGATGACGCGGCTTTTATGCGGATGTCGCTGCGGAAAATCATCATCGAAAATGGCTTTGAGGTGGTCGGCGAAGCCGAAAACGGGAGAGAAGCAGTGGAAAAATACAACGAACTGCAACCGGATATCGTCACCCTTGATATAACTATGCCGGGAATGGACGGGATCACAGCGCTGAAAGGGATTATGCAAATTGATCCCGATGCCAATGTGGTGATTGTTTCGGCGATGGGACAGGAGAGCTATGTCCGGGACGCGGTGATGGCCGGGGCTAAAAATTTTATCGTAAAACCCTTTAATAAAGAACACGTCAAAAAAGTATTAAACTCGCTCTAAGCTAACACCATTCAGTTTGGGATGGTGCGTTGCCTCTGTTTTTAATCTAGATTGTTCGCAGGTGGCCAGTTGGATCCGGTACAGCATTTCTGCCAAGGTGGTGCTTGGAAGTGGAGCAGTTATTAACGGTGAGAAACAGGGGGAAGTAGAATAAACTGTCCATCAAAGAATGTTGATGCCGCGCGGAACTGGGTAAGATCATAGCCGATGTTGTCTCTTTAATCGTGCAAGATAACGGGTCTGGCCCAAGCCCTCCGGAATCGCCGCCGGAGACCGTTGGAGGAATCGGTCTTTTGGGAATGGGTGAAAGACTGTCGGTGCTTGGTGGAATGTTGAAAACCAGGTTTTTGCCGTGGCGAGGTTTCACCCTGACGGCACAGGTTCCATGGGAGGGATTGGATGATTCGGGTGGTTATCGCCGAGGATCATCATATCGTTCGTGAAGGGCTTCGGATTATGCTTGAGCGGACGGGGGAGATTGCGATCGTTGGCGAAGCCGACGACGGGGAAAAAGCCTTACAATTGATTGAGCGGTTGCGACCGGATGTGGCTTTGATTGACATCGTCATGCCGGTTTTCAACGGCAACCAGTTGCTGGTTAAACTCAAGGAACTTGATTTACCGACGATTCCAATTGTGCTCTCGATGAATTCCGAACCGGAGGTTGTCCGGGAAGCGTTAAAAAATGGGGCCCGCGGCTACCTTTTGAAAAGTTCCATCTTTCAAGAACTGATGATCGCCATCCGGGCTTGTCTAAATAATGAAACCTATTTAAGTCCGGCCATCTCCCAACTTTTGGTGGAAGACTACATCACGGAAAAAGAGAATCCGAGCCGGAGTCTTACCCCCCGTGAAGTCGAGCTGCTGCAATTGATCGCCAAAGGCTATAAAAACCGGGAGATTGCCGAGCGCATGATGATTGCCCTCAAGACGGTGGAGAACCACCGGGCCAATATAATGAAAAAACTAGATGTGGCCAATACGGCTGAACTTATTGTTACGGCGGTGAAGGAAGGGATCGTTAAGCTTGACGAGCCATAGATAAAGGGAGTGGCTTATTCTGGGAAAATAAGGGCGGACCAGCGTGTTAGGCTTGAAAAAGAAAACGGCCGCGCCGGAGTGTTACTAAAAAAGAATGGTAACACTCTTTTTTTTTCTTCTACTCCCCAGGTAGCCCCTGTTGATAGGGGTAAATAACTAGGAAAAAATGGGGAAAAGACCTTATGGAAAAAAAGGGAAAAAAAGGCGATAATAGAGATACAATGTTTACGTAAAAGCGACCGGGATGGAAGATGGAAGAAAGACACCGACGCTTTTTTTGTCCCCCGCAAATATACTAACGGGCGAAAACCCGGGGTGGGGACTTTTTGGGAACATATATATCCCTTTGGAAAGGATGATTTAAATGTCCCTGATCGAACTGAGGAGACTGATTAATGAAAAGAAACAGGAGCTTTACCGCTCCTATTGGGAGCAGGGGATCAGCAGTAATGTTTTAAAACTCAGCACCGACTTGGACAAGTTGATCTACCAATACCAGATCTTGAGCGCGCCTTGGTGTTGCAAAAAAGACCAACCTTAATTGTCAATGGTTAGAATTAATTATGAAAAATCTCAATTAATTTTTGCTCTGGAAAACGGTTGGTTTTTTAGTTTTAATGCTTTGCGCGTAGTATGGGGACCGGGAACGGTCCTTTTTTATCTTTATCGATACAATCTGTTGCCAACAGCTAAAAAAGCCATTTAATAACTAATCAGAAAGGAGATTTTGTCGATATAGATAATAGCACGTCGATCATACAGGGGGGATTGCCTTGTTTAATCGCCTTAAGCTGATGCCCAAAATGGTTGCTCTGTTTCTCCTGATCGGTCTAATTCCAATGCTGGTGACGTTAGCCGTCTCCTTTTTTCTGGCGGAACGTACGTTAACAGAGGCGATCGAAACCGAAATTAAGATCTTTCATGGACAACAACAAAGGTATCTGGAGACTTGGTTTGCGTTCCAAAAGAATCTGGCTGAAGCGGCGGCGGCCACGTATGATGTCTACAACAGCTTAAATCATTACGTTGATGACCCATGGGCAACAGAGAATGAGATCTTCATGTGGGAAAATCAAAACCGGCTGATTTTAACCCCCTTTTTGGAAGGTATCGTTGAACGTTCCGATTTTGCCTATGTCGTGGTTGCCAACCGGAAAGGCATCGTGATCAGCGCGTCCGACCGTAACCGTTTGCAGGATGATCTTAGCGGGCGCGCGTATTTTCAAAAGGCCCTTCGGGGTCAGACCAATATTTCGGAGATCTTCTATTCGGACCTCCTGGCGGAAAACTGTTTAGTCATCGCCACACCGGTATACAATAACGGTGAGGTGTCCGGTACGGTCAGCGGGGTTATGGTCTTCTTATTGAATGTTCCGCGGATTAGCACGATCTTGGCGGACGGTCTTGACGTGATCGGGAAAAGCGCCGATGCGTATTTGGTCGATGTGAACCAGATCTTACTGACGGTACCCCGGTCTCAACAGGGGATGACGGTCTTGAAAACCAGGGTTGCCACCACGGCAGCGACGGAAGCGGCACGGGCGATTGCGGCCGGGAACCGGGATTACCACCAATTGTTCGTCTACCATGATCTGCAGGGGAAGAAAGTGATTGGTAACGCCAGCACCCTTACTTTCGGCGAACAACTGGTCGGTTTGAACGTAAAAGTTGATTACGATGAAGCCTTTGCGGTCGTCAATCAACTGCGCAACATCGCTTTGTCCCTGGCGGTCGTCTTCTGCGTTCTTGTGATTATCATCGGCTTTTCGTTCG